>JAPKYY010001042.1 GCA_026394095.1 Acidobacteriota bacterium
TGGATCAACGCCGAAAAATGTTTGAGGGTCTCGGCATCTACCTTGGCCCAGTCAATCGATTGGGCGCTTAAAGCGAGGGTCGTGAGAAGAAAAAGAAAGACACGAATCATGCGTGTCAGGTTAGCAGATTCGGGCTGCTACCACTGCAACCACTCACGTCCAGCGGCCACCAGTTTCTCGGGATTGAGTTTGGCAGGAAGAGTGAAGTCTGGCGGGGCAATGACGAGGATCTCGTCCATACCAGCAGCGCCAAAGATATGCACGGTATTGCGCTGGTATTCTGCGTACTTTTCGTATTCTTGCCAGACGTAGAGGTAGAGAAGTTCAAGGTCAACGTAGGTGCCGAGCGTGTCGATTTGCGTGGGGATCGGGTTTGCCTGTTCAGGGTCCGAGTAGATGAGCAGGGAAGAGAAGGGCTTCATCTTGTTGCGGATACCGAAGGAGGAAATCGTGAGCGTAGGCTTAGCTCGGCGAATGGCCTGAACACTCGCCCACTCGACAAACGTGTTGTTGATCAACAAAGTGCCATTGCCGGCAAGAAGGACGGCACGGGTGAATTCAGCAAGAAGGGGATCCTTGGAGAACGGAGCCACTTTCATCCGTTTCAGCCGGTTGCCCAACTCGCGCGGGCCGCGGAGCTGCTCTTTTTCGACAATCTGCTGCACTTCCTCAGTGAGCTTCTGGCGGTAGGGCTGCAATCCGTCGTAGCTCAGGGAGACGACGCCAGGAGCAGCCGGCAGATCGTTACCCGCCTGGATGAGCCACCGGTCATAGGGGGCCGGTTTGTCTGAAGCCAGTAGAGGGGCTATATGAAGAGCCGGGTCGAGGGGGGCGTCCAGAGCGTAGCGGCGGCCCTTCAGGCGCGTCCAGAGGCGGTCGGGGCCCACGGGCAGCTCCGACGGCGAGAGCACCACAGAGAGCCGCGGGCGGCCCTTGCGCTGTATTTCTGCATTGAGTGCAGGCTCAAGCCGGGAGAAAATCACCGCAACGGCGGCTCGCCATTCGGCGTAATGCAGGTTTCGATTGAGGAAATCTACCTGTTCGAGCGAAAAAGTGCGGCGGGGCCAGGTCTTCTCATTGATCCCCATCTTCACTTCGGTCTGGCGGATTGGATTGAAGAGGCCGTTGAATTCCTCAGCCGGCAATTTGTCGATCAGCGTGAACAGGCGCTCGAAGTAAAGTTGTTCGGCCGGGAAGAGCAGTTGCCAATCCTTGATCTGCTCAAACGAGAATGTAGAGAAGCTGGCGGGGATGCGGTCAAAGAGGCCGTTGTCGATCAACGCTTGCAGAAGCGGCGAAGCCATTGGGGCTAGACGATCTCCGTAAGGGGGCGCCCTGTACAGTCAAATTTCACACCCAGCATTTGGGCTGTTGTGGCGGCAATATCGATATGGGCGACAGGGCGCTCGATTTCTCCGCGGCCTACGCCGGCACCGAGGGCGAGCATCCACATGTTGCGGCATGAGGCGTCACCAGAGCGGTGGTTGAGAAAGCCATTAGCGGCGTTGGCATCGCCATCGCGGCCCAGTTCGGGCAGGATCATGACGCTGGTTTTGTCTTTGTAGCTTGGGTTGGACTGGATCTCGTCCCAGAGCATTCCCGTGAGGCGGTCCGTACGGGTGACGGCCTGCAGGTAGAGCGAGTAGCTGCCCCAGTGGGCAACGTCCATGTCCCAGAAGTTCACCAGAATGACGCGAGGTGCAAATTCGCGCATCACCTCACGGGTGATGAAAAATGTAAG
>JAPKYY010000141.1 GCA_026394095.1 Acidobacteriota bacterium
AGGTAAGGTTCTTCGCGTTGCGTCGAATTGAACCACATGCTCCACCGCTTGTGCGGGCCCCCGTCAATTCCTTTGAGTTTCAGCCTTGCGACCGTACTCCCCAGGCGGCATACTTAACGCGTTAGCTCCGGCACGAACCAAATGAATGGCTCACACCAAGTATGCATCGTTTAGGGCGTGGACTACCAGGGTATCTAATCCTGTTTGCTACCCACGCTTTCGTTCCTCAGCGTCAGTTATAGTCCAGTAAGCCGTCTACACCACAGGTGTTCCTCCTGATATCTACGCATTTCACCGCTACACCAGGAATTCCACTTTCCTCTCCCACACTCTAGTCCCACAGTCTACGGCGCACCCTCCCAGTTGAGCCGGGAGATTTCACACCAAACTTGCCGCACCGCCTACGAACTCTTTACGCCCAGTAATTCCGAACAACGCTTGCTGCCTACGTATTACCGCGGCTGCTGGCACGTAGTTAGCCGCAGCTTCTTCCACCGGTACCGTCATTATCGTTCCGGTCGAAAGGACTTTACACCCCGAAGGGCTTCGTCGTCCACGCGGCGTCGCTGCATCAGAGTTTCCTCCATTGTGCAAGATTCCCCACTGCTGCCTCCCGTAGGAGTCTGGCCCGTGTTTCAGTGCCAGTGTGGCCGTGTGCCCACTCAGGCCGGCGACCGATCGTCGCCATGGTGGGCCATTACCCCGCCATCTAGCTAATCGGCCGCAGGCTCCTCTCTCAGCGCATTGCTGCTTTCTCCTCTCGGACTTATGCGGTATTAGCTCAGGTTTCCCCGAGTTATTCCCCACTAAGAGGCGCCGCCAGCGTTGATTCTGAGCCGGGATCAAACTCTCGTTTAATCTCGGTTTGTTGTTTTGGATTGAGCCGACGAATCGGCTCGGTCGCAACTACTTAGACTCAATACTTGACGAAATATTACTATCTTCTTCTTTTAGACTTGCGTCCAACCAGATTGTCAAAGATCTGCCCTTCTGCACGAGCGAACATTGCTGTCCACATACGTACCACGAAGGCGGCCTCGAAAGCCGTTCAGGCAACCGCACAGAGATACTCATCTCCGGGTCCACCTAAAAATTGGTAAAACTAAAGAACTATTGAAAGGTTACTACCTGAGGCTTATCCTGTCGCATTCATGCGTAGGCTTCACCCGATGGCCGATTGAACTCGTGGCTGCGTTCTCGGAGGCAGACGTCTTGTTGACTGTCGCCATCCTTACCGCTCTGTCGTTCACTACCTTTTATGTCCGGCCATTTGTTAGTCTACCGTAGCAGACTAAGTTTTGCAAGAAGTTTTTTTCGCTTTCTTGCTTCGCTCTCTGTGTGCCGCACTCGCGCTCACACCGTTGCATGAATATTAATCTAGCAGTCAGGATCGGCTTACGCAAGGCCCAAACCCCATATGAATCGTTAACTTGCTGATTTATTAGGCAAATATTGTTACAAAATTGTTTTGCAGAAGCCCATTTGAGCGCGTTTTTGGCCTTCCAGTTGCTGTAGAATCGATTGCAGAAGCACGTTCATGGACCCTACATTGAACAATTCGCAGCCCACGCAGGGCAAGAAGCGTCAGATTTTGCACGCTATTGTCGAGGCTAACCTAGATTCTGGCGAAGCTGTCACTTCTTATACCAATGCCCAACGCCGTTTTACTTGTTCATCGCCATCTTCGGCTACAGTTCGCAATGCAATGGCAGAATTGACCGAGCTCGGATTCCTAACGCAACCCCACACTTCTGCCGGTAGAATCCCTACTCCTCTGGCGATTCAGTCATATGTGTCTTCTCTGGGCCAAGTAAAGGCCAATCCAGCTGAGGTTTCCAAGCTGCAACAACGATTGAAGGCCATGCATTCGCTTGCTGAACGTGTAGAGGAGGGCTCGCACGTATTGACTGGGTTAACCCGTAACGTCGGCATTACCGCCTCTGTGCCGCCTGCTTCTCAATTACTGCACCAGGTGGAGTTGCTTCCGCTTGCTGCGCGTCAATACCTTATGGTGGTGATCACCTCTGACCGTGCGGTTCGCAATCAGGTTGTGAGTGTCTACCAGGATTTACGCCCCGAAGAACTCCAGGAAATGCGCAACTACATCAACCAGGAGTTTGCAGGCTGGACTCTGGCAGATGCGCGCCGTGCTTTGACCGAGCGTTTGCAGGATGAGCGCAACCAGTATCATTCCCTGCTCAAACGTATAGAGATTTTCTATGCCCAGGGCTTGTTTGAGGGTTCGGAAGGCCCTCGTGTTTTTCTTGACGGTGCGGCTTACCTGGTAGGCCTCGATCTGCATCTGACGCGCGAGAAGATGCGGGAGTTGTTTCAGGCTCTTGAGCAAAAACAACAGGTATTGCAGATGCTTGATCAGTTTTTGCAGGGTTCGGATCAGACTCCGGCCATTCAGATTGGGCTTGGGGAAGCGCATCCTGCGCTGAGTGAATTCTCCCTTGTTGGGGTGCATGTTCCGCTGGGGAGCGGAATGACGGCTCGCGTTGCGGTGCTGGGACCGCTAAGATTGAATTATCCACGTACGATCGCAGCGGTAATGGAAGTGGGACAAGCTCTCGCTGAATCCGCTCTTTGATCGACATCAATTTTTACTACTCATAGAGGAAAGCAACATGACGGAGTCGAATATCGACGCTGCCAATCCTGAAGACGTGAACGAAAGCCATGCAGCTGCCGTTGACCCAGGAGCACGCATTGAATTCCTCGAACAGGAACTGGTTCGAGTTGAAGCTGAAAAGCAGGATCTGCTGAGACTGGCGCAGAGCCGCCAGGCTGAATTTGAAAACTTCCGCCGTCGCTCTGAGCGAGAGCGGCAGGAAACGGTGGATATGGCTGCCGCCGAAACTGTGAAGACGCTGCTACCCATTTTTGACGACTTTGAGCGCGCCATCGCCGTTGAGACCACCGATAGCAATTACGCCAAGGGTGTGATGCTGATCCACAACCGCATGCAGGAAGTGCTGCAGAAGATGGGCCTTGAGGCCATCGACACTACCGGCCAAATCTTTGACCCCAATCTGCACCATGGCATCGACATGGTGGAAACCGACGAAGCGGAGGATCAGTCGATTCTTGCCGAGTTTCAGAAGGGCTATCACTTTCGTAACAAGCTTCTGCGGCCGTCTATGGTCCGCGTGGCAGTCAAGAAGTAGGCAATAGTGGCTGCAAAACGGGATTACTACGAAATCTTGGGCGTCGATCGCGGCGCAGACGATCAGACACTGAAGGCTTCTTATCGCAAGCTCGCCATGAAGTATCATCCGGATCGCAATCCGGATGATGCCAAGGCCGAGGAGATGTTTAAGGAAGCGGCTGAGGCTTATGGAGTTTTGAGCGATGCGCAGAAGCGTGCCGCTTATGACCGCTACGGGCATCAGGGTCTATCAGGCGCTGGTGGCGGTGGTGGCGGATTTGACTCCGGTCAATACACAGACCTCAATGACATCTTTGGCGATTTCTTCGGAGACTTCTTTGGTGGCGGCAAGGGTGGCGGAGGACGTGGCGGGAATCGCCAGCGCCGCGGCGAAGATGTTCGCTACGACCTTGAGATTGAATTCGAAGATGCCGTACGCGGCACCTCGGTAGATATCCAGATCCCGAAGCTCGATGCGTGTACGCGCTGTGAAGGTACAGGCGCAGAAAAAGAAGACGGGCTCACGCAATGCCCGACTTGCCGTGGACGCGGCGAGCAGCTTTTCCAACAGGGCTTCATGACGATTCGCCGCACTTGCAGCACTTGCGGCGGCCGCGGGCAGATCATTCGCCGGCCCTGTAAGGAGTGCAAGGGCGAAGGACGCCTGCGCAGTGAGAAGAAGCTGAAGGTCAACATCCCCGCTGGTGTCGATACCGGGACGCAGCTTCGCTTGAACAGCGAAGGGCAAGCCAGCCCGAATGGCGGGCCAAGCGGAGATCTCTATGTTGTTTTGAGCGTCAAGGAGCATCCGGTCTTTGATCGCCAGGACTATGATCTGCACTGCACCGTGCCCGTAAACATCGTGCAGGCGACACTGGGAACGGAAGTGGAAATCCCCACTTTTGAAGGGATGGAATCGGTAAAGATTCCTGAGGGAACTCAGCCCGGTACTCAGTTGCGACTCAAGAACCGTGGTGTGCCAAGAGTAAATGCTTCAGGGCGTGGCGACATGTACATCCATGTCGAGGTGCATATTCCGACAAAGCTATCGCGCGAGCAGCGCAAGGTGTTTGAACAGTTGCGGGAGAATCTGCCTGCGGCTGGCGCGGATGGCGAAAAAGGCGGGCTCTTCGGCAAGGTGAAGAACCTCTTCAACTAGATTTTCCTGAGCTATGGCTCTACGATTGAGCTCTCGCCTGTCGCCGATTTCCCGGAATCAGTTAATCTAAAGTTGTCATGTCGAGATCAATTGAACTCGTGTTGCAGGAAGGCGAAAGCCTTGCCTCTGCATTGCGCCGATTTAAGGCGAAGGTTCAAGAAGATTCGGGCAGCGGCAAGAGACCCAAGGCCATCAAACAAGGCGCTTTGCTAGAAATGGCAATCCAGGAAGCAAGAGCCTTGCCTCCCAAGAGTCAAAATGCGGTTGCTGAGGCTATCCTGGCGAAATTGCGTGATGAATCGGACCCAACGGCCCGGCGCTTTCAGGAATTGGTGGAAGCCAAATATACGCGTGGCTTAAGTGCTGCTGAGTCTTCTGAGCTCGATCGCCTCGAAGGCGGGTTTCATGATTCCGATGAAGCGTTTTACGGCCCGATTCTGGAGCGATTGAAGTCTCGTAAAACAGGCACTGCGAAGCGGCGAAGCGCCTGACTGGAATGGAAACGGCAAAGCCTCACTTCGTTCGTAGGGCGACCGCGCCCAAGACCCGCACACGCGACTATGGTGTTTTTCGGGAGCCGGTTCGAGAGGACTTTCGCAAGACATGCGCTTACTGCCTTTTTTCAGAAATGTGGGCTGCCGGACCTGAGAATTTTGAGCTCGATCACTTTCGCCCTAAGTCACTGTTTCCGCAATTGACCATGAGTTATTACAACCTCTATTGGTCTTGTCACGTCTGCAACCGCCAGAAGCGCGATGCCTGGCCGAGCAGGGAAGCCCAGGCGCAGGGTATCAAATTTGTCGATCTTTGCGCTTCCTCGTTTGATGATCATTTTGTCTCGCAGAAGAATGGAAAGTGGCGGGGCAAAACGATAGCAGCTCGTTACACAATCGATGCTTTGCGGCTGAACCGGCCTCATCTGGTGCAGTTGCGATTGCTGCTTCGCGAGATGGATCTGGGTTAAAGGCTGTCCGCGTAAAGCTAGCGTGGACCTACTGGGCGGCCAGCTCTTTTCGTCTTCTCGCCCCCGTCTCGCGGCCAATCCTTTTTTGATTCCAACGCAGGAAGCCGGTAAGAAAAAGCACAGCCGGCACCAGGCCCAGAAGCATGACGATAATGCGGCCCGCCATACCGAAAGCTTTGCCGTCGTGGAGCGGGACAATCCAGTCGAGAATCCAGTCGCCCAAGCCATCGGCCCTCGAGTTGTTTACCGCAACCACTTTGCCGGTGTACTGATCGAGGAAGACGTGCGTCTTGGGGAAGCGCGTAAGCGGTGCATTCGGCTGGCGCAGTCGAAGATCGTACACACTATTGGGCGAAGTGGGCACGTGAATCCAGACCGCGCGCGACCCGGGGATCACTTGCTCGCCCAGGCGTAAGGCCTCATCCACCGTCAACCGGGTCGCTCCTGGCGCAGGTGCAGGATTCGGTGGAAGCTCAGTTGGCTTGAGCGGCGAGAGCAGGCCCAGAAGAGGCCGCACCTGATTGGGCAGGTTGATCATCGCGCCGGTGCCGGCGACCAGAAGCAGCAGTGGAAGAGTAAGTCCCCCCGAGAGCTTATGAATGTCGTAATTGAGTTTTGCTGAATTTGCATTCGGGGAGAAGGAGAATTTGGAGCGCCAGGTGCCGGGAGCGAGCAACCAGTTGCCAGCTCCAAAAACCAGCATGCCGACCATAAAGAGCGCCAAAACGCCCATCGCAACTTTGCCTGGCGGGCCGAATTCGAAGTTCATGTGCAGATCGTAGATCCAGGTAAAGAAGGTTCGCCCCCAACGGGCATCGCGCAATACTTCCAGTGTCAAGGGATCGAGCGACACCATGCGGACGGCTTGACCAGGGGCGTCGTATCGAGACGTGATGACGCCGCCGTAGGGTGGAATTTCCATGCGCCAATGTTGGCCCGGGGGATTTACGGGGAGTTGCGCCAGCCGCTGGTAGACGGCTTCGTAGCTGGAAGGGAGGGCGCGTGGTGAGGGAGTTTGCATGTGGGGATAGAGCCGGTGCTCAATTTCCACATAGAAGGCAAGCATGGTGCCAGTCAGCCCGCCGATGACAAAGATCGCTCCCACAGAGAAGCCAAGCCAGCGGTGGAGAATGTCGGAGCTTTTTCTTAAGGCCGCTCGCAAGGGCTGATGATTGCGCATTGTCACAGAATCTTACAGATCAGGATTCATTTTGCCCTAGTCGGGCTTTGAAGTCTTTTTGATCTTTTCCTCGCCAGCCGCCGAGATGGCTCTGCTGCGAGTCATCGTCTTGATCTTCTCAGCACGGCGGAAGCGCAGTGCGCTCCAGTCTTCGTCGATTGCCACCATCCTCACAGGCTCGAAGTCATGTTCGCCAAGACGTTTCCAGCCATTGTCGCGGTTGAATTCACAGGTATATTTTTTGGACGTGCCTTTGGGGTAGACCATCCAGATCACTGCATCCTCGATGCTTTGCTTTGCAATCCGATCGGCAAATTGATCGACCTCTTTTTGCTTCGTTGCAAAGATCATCGTGAAGGCGATGTCTTTGGCTTTGCCGAGGTCTGTCTGAATCGTCGTAAGGCCCTTCATTTCCTCCATAGCCGGCTGGAATGCGACCGGTGCATTGAGGATGTGAATCACTGGCTGGGCCTTGAAATTCAACTTCTTGAAGATGGCATTCATCGGGGTCAATTTAGCAGAGTTCGGGCTTAAAGCGGGAAGCCAGAAGGTTGGTGGCCTGTGTGGGGTCAATATCGGTGATGAGCAGACCGGGTTTTCCGTAGGGCATCACAGAAAGCAGAAGCCCATCAGGATTCACCAGAGCCGAGGTGGTGGGCGAGCCGGGGCTCGCATAATTCACTGCGGCAAAGTAGCAGTTGTTTTCTGCGGCCCGGCACAGAACAGCCTTCTCGTGAAATGAGTTTTTTGGATCGGCGTATGACGTGGGTTGGAACGAGCCGTCTTCGGCCTCGCTGAATTGGAGGTGAAAGACGATTTGCGCGCCTTTGCGGGCAGCCGAGCGCACTGTCTCCGGGTAGCGGTAGCCTTCGTGGCAAATCACGATGCCGAAAGTGTGAGGGCCGGCAGTGAAAACACGGCGGCCATTGCCCGCTGCATAGATTGTGTCCTCAGAAGGATCGAGTTGCACTTTGTCCTGAAAGCCGGCAAAGCTGCCGTCGGCCTCGATCACCAGAGCCGTGGCTAGCACCTTTTGATCGACCACTCTTTCGGTGCCGAGGATGACTGTTAGATTTGCTTTGGCGGCGGCTGCGGCGATGACAGACCATGCATGTTCGAGCCAGACGGGATCTGGCGGGGGGATCGCTTTGTTGGGTGCGCGGTAACCGGGGACGAAACACTCCGGGAAGCAGATAATGCTCGCATTGTGGCTGGCTGCTTCTGCGATTGCCTCTACCGCCAGACGGATTGAATCTTCAGGGCTCGAAGGGAAGCTGAGGTTGGCCAGAGCGAGGCGAATCATAAGCTCAAGTTTAGAGGTAGAGGTGCTTCGGCCACTGGGTGCTGTAGGTCTTGCGGCGGATTGTGGCTCGCTTCCATTCCGTCCAGGCCAGGGGCCAGAGACAGGCTCCGACGAGCCAGGCGTTCTTTAACGGATCTGGGCCAAAGGCGAGTGCAAAGGTGGCCGTAAAGAGAGTCCATTTGACAATGCGGGCAATGCGGCTGCGCTCACGCGTGTAAATCGGAAGAAACGGGGCAAGGAAGAATACCCCCATGGTGAGGCCTCCGCCAAGCAGTGTAATCGCAGTGGCCGTTTGCCCCTTCCAGAAGAAAACTGCAGCAGCCAAAAGCGCGGCGATGGGTGCAGAGCGAGAGAGCCACTTAAGCAGCGGGCGGGTGCAAAGGGCCTGCGCTTCGCACTTGGAACTTCGGAGAAAGGTAGCTTCAGCGGAGGTAAGCAGGGTCTGACGGTATTGACGATTGGCGGCTTTGGGGTCGCCGAGCGCTAGCAGGGCTTCGCCTGGTGTAGTCTTTTCGCAGGCCGCGTGATAGTGATCTTCTATCTCGGTGCGGACCTGTTGGGCAGAGTCTTTAGAAAGGGTGCGGGTGGCTTGCTCGAGCCATGTTTCCAGTGTCAACATTTTATGCCTCTCCCAGGATTGTAGTGACGGCTTGTGAAAGTTTGAGCCACTGGGCGCGGTCCTGGGCGAGAGTTTCGCGACCAGAGGCAGTGATTTGATAGTAGCGGCGGGGACGTCCGTTTTCGATGCTTTCGTAGGATTCCACCATGCCTTCGCTTTGCAGCTTGTGGAGAGCGGGGTAGAGCGTGCCTTCTTTGAAATCGAGGACGCCTTCTGAACGTTCTTTGATCTGCTGGGCAATGCGATAGCCGTGGTTGGGCTCGCGCACCAGGGCTTCGAGGATGAGGGTGGGGAGGGTTCCTTTGAAGTTCATCTAATACATTGGATTCCTATGCATAGGATATGTTTCGTTGCTGGAGTTGTCAATGGGGAATTGTTAAAATCCGCGCATATGAAACGAAGAGACATGATTGCAGGCGCGGCGGCTATGGCTGCCATGGCAGCCGAGACGGCGGAGATGAAGGTGGGGGCGTTCTCAGTAAGTCTGGCCGTCAAAGACTTGAAGGTTTCAAGAGCCTTCTACGAGAAGCTGGGCTTCAAATCGACCAGCGGGAACGGCAAGAACTGGCAGGTGATGCGCAACGGCGATCATGTGATTGGCCTGTTTCAGGGGATGTTTGAGAAGAACATTCTTACCTTCAATCCGGGCTGGGATCAGCATACGAAGAAGCTCGATTCGTTTACCGACGTCCGTGAGATCCAGAAGAAGTTGAAGACGCAAGGCGTGAAGCTGGACACCGAGGCCGATGAGAGCAAGAGCGGGCCGGGGAGCTTTACGCTGATGGACCCGGACGGGAACCAGATCCTGTTTGACCAGCACGTCTGAGTTGCTACACTCGCGGGATGCTTTTATTTGCCCTGCTGGTTGTTGGCCAAACGCTTGCGCCGTTTCGCGAAGTGATGGACGGGGCGATGCTGCCCGATACGGCGGTTTACACTTTCTCGCATAGCGATCAGTTGCTGCCGGTTCGCAAGGTCCCCCGGGGTGGACGAGTGCGGTCGCTGGTTACTTCAGATCGCAAGTTGGCGACACTGGCCATCCCTTCTGGCGGGCGTGTTTATGATCTCTACGACTATCTGTCGATGAACCGGGTGGCGGGCTTGTTGATCCTGAAAGACGGCAAAGTAGTGCGGGAGGATTATCAGCTAACAGCGACTGCCAATACGCGGTGGGCTTCGTTTTCGCTGGCCAAATCGATCACCAGCACATTGATTGGCGCGGCCATTGTGGATGGGCACATCAAGAGCCTCGACGACCGGGTGGAACAGTATGTGCCAGAGCTCGCGAGCGGGGCTTATGCGAAGGTGACGGTGCGGCAGTTGCTGCAGATGGCTTCCGGGGTGAAATGGGATGAAACCTACACAGACCCGAATTCAGACCGGCGGAAGCTGCTTGAGATTCAGTTGAAGCGGGAGCCGGGGGCAACACTGAGGTTTATGAATTCCCTG
>JAPKYY010001060.1 GCA_026394095.1 Acidobacteriota bacterium
AATCACCCTCGCCCAAACAGCTCCATCCTGCTCAAAGCCATAGAGCGGCCGTGGATTGTTATAAAAGCGTTCCGACAGGAATTGCAGCGAGCTCCGCAGCTCAACTCCATAGCCTTGCCGCGCTGCATACAACTGCCCGCGCTGGGTGAAGTGAGTTACATGGCAAGCCACACAAAGTGACGTCTCTTGATGTACGTTTGCAACCCGGTCAAATATTCCACCCCGCCGCGGAGTGTTTGCATGCCAGCTATCACCGGCACCCATCAAATAGTCGACGCCAGCGCGAACCGCTTGTTTCGGGTCAGAATAGGGTGCCACATCATAAAGCCGCGTCCTCAAACGATACTCCGGATGATGAGCCACAACCCGAACGTAATAATCGCCGGCTTCCCGCAATACTCGAGTCGTATACTTGTTCCCCGGGAGAGCCTGCACTTCATGTGGCACAGAGACCGGATCTTCGCCCTCGGTGTACAACACAGTTTTGCCGCCCACTACACGAAACACAGAAACATCTACCGGCAAATTGTCCCGTTCCATCAACTCCACCTGGAACCCAACCAGTTTCGGCTTCCCACCCTCGAAGCGGAAGCGATACCAGTCTTCATCCCGCTTCTCAAATTCAGTAAGCGGCTTGCCGCGCTTCTGGCTTGGCGCCGGCAGATAGGGGCTATCGTCGCCGCTGCCAAACATCACCTCCCCAAGACTGAGCGGGGTCGCAGAAGCCCATTCATTATTTGGCTCTAACTCCAGATGCCGGGTTTCCCCGTAGTCATGCACTACAACCTTCGCTGCACCTGCAGGACGAACATCATATTGACAATCCGTTGAAGGTCGATGGCTAAAGCTCCAGTCGCGATCCCCTGGATGGAGTATCTTCTCAAGTCGCGCGTTTCCGCAACTGAACACCAACGCAGTCTCTTGAGTAAATGCGCCCGAGATCTGCACAGAATAGCTGTGCGAGGAACGAAATTGCGTCCCTGAAACAAATTGCTGGCCCCAGAGAGGGCCAGCAATTAAAAACAGAATCGAAAACTTCACGTTAATAGCTTAACCGCACTTGGCCAGCAATTCGCGAATCTTCTGCTCGTCCTGCTTGGGCGGCGTCTTGGTCAGTGCCGTCTGCGCAGACTTCTTTGCGTTCATCTTGTCACCCTTCTGGTAATAAGCCATCGCCAGATGGTAGTGGAAAATGTAACGATTAGGATCTTTCTTGACGATATCGGCGAAGATATTGATCGCCTGATCCGACAGGTTCTTCTTGATATAGATCAAGCCCAGCGTATCGGAGATATCCGGATTCGATGGCAATTTCTGCTTTGCTCTTTCCGCGTAGCTGAGAGCAACATCAAGATCCGAACCCTGATCCGCCATAATCATTGCGAGATTGTTGAGCGCAAGTACATTGCCCGGATCCATCTTCACAATCTGCTCATAGATCGGCTTCGATTCAACAGACTTGCCCATCTTGTCGTAAATCATCGCCAGGTTCAGAGGAGCCAAAGGATCGTTAGGCAGAAGAGTTCCTGCCTGCTTGAAATACTTGATCGCATTCGCATCATCGCCCATGCGCTTGTATACTTCAGCAAGTCTGACTACAACGGATGCGTCCTTCGGGTTAGCCGCTAGGAGCTTGATAAATTCGGGAAGCGCTCGTTCGTAGTTGCCCACTCGTACAGCGGTATTAGCAAGGGCATTCCGAATATCGTTGCGATCTGGAGCCTTTGCCAATTCAGCTTCAATCGTTTTCACCGCAACATCACTCTTACCAAGCTGGAGATAGGTTTCAACTGAGCCCAACAAACCCCGCGTATCGCTTGGGTTTGCCTTCATCATGCGATCGAAAGTAATCTGGGCCTTGTCTTTTTGATTCGTATCCAGTTGGATTCGGGCCGTCATGTACAATGCGTCACCCATATTCGGGTAGCGTGTCAGAATCA
>JAPKYY010000972.1 GCA_026394095.1 Acidobacteriota bacterium
CATTTGCATAAACTCGGCAAACATCGTTCGATGGTCTATGTCGACAAGTCACTCGATATCGAATTGGAAGCTGGCGCAACGCTCAAACTCGCCGACGGCCAATCGCAACTCGAGCCCACGGCCGAGCTTACTACCGACCACGGCGCTCCCAAGTCGATTGACGATTTCGAGGTGGGCGGCAGCTATGACCTCGGCCTTGGAGAAGTAATCTACACGATCCGGATCGATAGCGAAGGCACCTTCACATGGGGTAGCGGAGCTACCCTTGACTTCCAGCACGCCAACGTGCCCATTACCGGCGACTGGCAGGAACTCAGCCACGGCGTGAGAATCCGCTTCCCGAGTAAACGCGGCTACAACGTAGGAAGCCTCTGGTTCCTTTCCTACGACGGGCCGGAAGCCTACGGCATTCGCATCGGACACGGCACTCAGAAAGATTACATTGACGGAGTTCGCGTCTTTGGGCGGGGAACCATCGACCTCAACAGCCAGAAAAACGCTCAGCCCAGTGGCCTGGTGAAGAACATCAACGCAACTGTTCTCGTGCATGGCCGAGTCCGCAATGTCAGCATTGAAGGCATCACGATGACCAACACCATGCGATCGGTGATGCTTTATGGAGAGCATACCGGCAAGTTTTTGCAGGGCGGCGATGTCGGCCCGGGAGAAAGCTTCGATGCCGAAAATATCTCCATCTTCCACACCCGTACAATCAATCCCGGCGGCAGCGGCTACCTGCTGGGGCATCCTTCGCACCGTGGCTGGCTGCGCAAAGTGCGATGCAACTACAACTACATGGAGACGGCCACCACATCGATCGAACCGAACTTCCAGTTGGATCAATACGAGGTCATAGGCAACGTGATCAAAAGCGCAGGGCGCGCCATTCACTGCTGGCGCCGGTCTACCAACGGGCTTGTGGCCGACAACGTACGAATCGACGATCCAACAGGAAAAGAAGTTGTCATGGTCAATGCCCCTGGAGCCTGGCGTTCACCCGAGAACATCATCCTGCGTGACAACCGCAACCATTTGAGCGAACCACTCGGACACTGGGCCAATGTCGCCGGTGGCCAGGACAATCGTGCCAAGGGCGCCTTTGCTTCGGTAACCGGAGGTCAATCCAACACGGCTGCCGCTCCGTATTCACGCGCCCAAGGTCAACAGGCAATTGCGAGACGTGTGGGAGAAGACGCGCTCGCGTCGGGCGCATTTCAAAGCCCCGGCGACGCCCAAACCAGCGTCCTGGTTGCCCGCGGAATCACCAAAGACGATGCCACGGTCGAACTCCGTCCCGGGTCGGGCGAAATTTCGATTGAGCGGAATTCTAGCGCGGCTTTCCGGATTCTCGTCGTTGGCCGCGCGGAAACCGGGGTAGGGCAAGCCAGCTTCGAAGTTGCCGGTATCGCATCCCGTTCCAGCGGTGAACTAACCGTGAAGCTGCACCGCAACACCCCACTGACAGAATCCGCCGCTGCTTTGTCCATCTTGGGCGGGGATCAGTTACGCATCCAGGTTCGCGGCGTGGCGGGATCCACCATGCGCTGGGTGGCTCGCGTAGAAATCGTCGAGGTCGGCACGCCTCGTTAAAGGCCAGGCCTCAGTAGAAGGCCATTACTCCAGGTGTTAAATGGACTGGCTCGATTTGAGACGCCTGTGTGAGGCATCTGTGACGCAAAAGCAGGCCGCAGCGAATTCCTCGCCACTCCTTCGCCGGCATTCTGATCGACGGCCCCGTTGGCATTGCAACCAGGCAGCTGGCAGAAATCAAAGCCTAAGCTTTTTTCTTACCCCCAACAAACGGCATGGTGGCGGCCTGCTGTATCCATGTCACAACTTGGCACTCGTCGAGATCCTCAATGGCAACCAGCTCGACGCCTCGGGTGGCTTTGCCCATCCCGATCGGCGTAACCGGCGGCTCCGGCTTTAAGTCCGTACCGCGTATAAACATCAGCTTCACATGGCCGCCGTAGGCACCCGAGGAGAAGCACCAGCCCCCGTCCACCCCGTAATAGGCCATGCCCCACTTCACCGATCGTTGCAAGCCCGGCAGGGTCTTGGCGGCCAGAGCATCTATCCGCTCGGCGATAGCCCGTTGCGGCTGCGGCAAGCTGGCGATGTATGCAAACACAGGTTTGTCCCCTGCTGCAGCTTTCGCCGAACTTGCCTTGCCTACGGCCACAAGCTTCTTGGGCTGCTTCATCTTGTCTGTTTACTTGATCCCATGCTGGCGAGAAACTCGTCGAGTTGGTCCAGCGTCTCAGGCATTGCACCTGTAGAACCAAAGTCAACCGCTTCTGGCGAGGGATAGAGATCACTCACAACCAACAAGGTCTTGCCATCGTTTTCTTCGAAACTCACCGTCGTGATGGTACTCCCAGCTTCACCTTCCTCGTTGGTCCAAACCAGGCGCGAGTTTGGCGTTACTTCAAGGTAGGTGCCAAAGAACTCCATCGTCGAATCCCCGTGTTGAAACGACAGACGATACTGCCCCCCAACGCGAACATCCATTTCGCAGGAAAGCAAGTTCAGGCCATAGGATTTTGGCACCCACCATCTCCTGAATAATTCAGCTTTGGTCCACGCCTCAAAGACCAGATGCGCCGGCGCATTGACGGTACGTCTGACGACGAGTTCGCGATCAGACTTCTGTTCTACCGTCGTGGGGTTCTTCGTGGGCGCGGCAGCCTCACTTGCTAGTCTTTCGTCCATTCTTTTTCTCCTTCGCTTTCAATTCCTCAACAACCAAATCGCGCAAGCCGAGCTTGCACGTCCGCACGCGCCCAACTTTCTCGGTACTCACCAGCCCGGCCTGCTCGAGTACGCTGATATGTTTCTTGATGCCCGTGAGGGTCATCTTGAATTTCGCGGCAAGGTCGGTGATGGAGGCGTCCTCGCGCCCGAGCTGCTCCAGTACTCCGCGCCTGGTGGCATCTGAGAGTGCGCCAAAAGAGGCATCGAAGTGGCTTTGATAATGCTGAACCATGTGGTTCAGTATATACCAGGAAAAAGTTCTACTCAACCTGTACTCGCACAGGCCAAGGTCTAGCGAGGGTTTCCGATTGTCACAAGATGAGTTCGGTACTTTTCAACCATGTGCGGCAGCACGGTGACGCCGAGGCCTGGCCCTTGCGGCACTGCTATGCCGCCACCGGCACTAACAGGAGCCAGCCTTTCAGCGAGAATCGAGTCCCGGAAGGGATGTTCGGTCTGATCAAACTCGAAGAGAATTTCAGGGGGATGGATCGCAGGGGTCAGCGGCGGGCAGGTGCTCATCCAGTGCAACGTAGCTGCAGTACGCAAGGCGGTGCCCCAGTTGTGCGGAACCAGCCGGATCCGGTTCAGCCAGCACAACTGCGTAATCATGCGTGCCCCGGTCAAGCCAATGTGCTCGAGGTCCGGCTGCAGTACATCCACCAGTCCGGGCTGAATGTAGTTCTGAATCAGCCAGTCAGCCGACCCGGTTTCACCAGCAGCAAGGGGAATCCGCAGCGACTGCCGCAGCCGCCGGTAGCCTTCAAAGTCATCGGCCGGTAGTGGTTCTTCCCACCACATCAGATCCAGCGTTTCTAGTTTTGCGCCAATACGGATCGCTGTCCCCGCATCGTAGGCACAATTGGAATCGATGCCGAGCGCAATGTCCGGTCCAATCGCTTTACGAACAGCACTAACAATTTCGACGTCCAGCGTCGGGGAGAAACCGGTCTTCATCTTGATGGCGCGATAACCCTTTGCCACCCACTGCTGCGCTTCGTCAGCCATGCCCTGAGCGAAATCCGGCCAGTCTTTGCGATACATCGAGGTGAGGTAAGGCGTGACATGAGAACGATACTGCTTGCCCAGCAAAGCGCTTACGGGGAGATTGAGCATCTTGCCCCGAAGATCCCAAAGTGCAAGATCGAGACCAGGTGCTGCCGGCGCGCCCGGCCGCTGCTGCGGCCCACCAGGCCGGCGCATTTCCTCGTAGATCGCTTCAACCTCAAGCGGCGACCGGCCAATCACCGAATCCGCCCGTTCGGCCAACAGCGCTGCGTCGCAGGTGCCATCGCCCCAACCGGTCAGGCCAGAGTCTGTTGTAACTTCGACCAGCGTTGCCGCCCGCGATTGAGTCCAGTTGAGAGACCAGCCAAATCGCTCGCTCAGCTCGCCGCTCAACGAATGAATTCGAATGCCTGTAATCTTGGCTTGCGTGGCTGTTGAGGAGGATTCCTCAATGGGAGTGACAGCATCTTGTGAATTCATTAACTGCGATTCTCTCTTTCAGGAAGCGGATCGTCAATTGGAATCGGCACTTTGAGACTGCCATGTCTGGTTTCCCATAGGACTTCGAATCCTCTCTGGAGGGCAAAATTCACTTCGCGATCTTTTTGCCATCTGCTCATTTGTAAAAAAAAGTCCAAGGTCGGGGTTTCCAGCATTCGTCTTCCACTTCAGCGATCTACGAAACCTCTCAGAACTGCACCAGCCTCAACATCATATACGTGGAGCCGCCCAAAGCTTCTCCCACCACCAAACCCCGCCTCAATCACCAAATCTTATGATTAGCGAGATTAATGTAAAACCGTACTTGCATTTGCGAGACTTTTGCTTTAACCTACAAAGTATGACGAATCTGCTGCGCAATCTCCGCTACCAACGGCCTGCCAGCATTCCTGTCTTTCGGGCCGTTGTCATTATTATTGGCATTCTCCTCGTCGGAGTCGGGGTCGTACAAGTACCCTCAACTCCCGCCTGAGCGGCCTCCGGAATCTTAACTTCTAGGCCACTGGCGGGAACCAAAAAATCCAGCCCGTGGCCTTTATCTTTGTAAACGAAAATTAGTAACCGCAGCTTAGGAGTTCAACTTACTTAAATGGCATCCACCATCCAACCTCCCGCAACACCAGGCGCTCTCATGAGCGGCTCGCACATCCTGCTCGAATGCCTCTCCCGCGAAGGCGTAGTAGTGTTCTTTTGTTATGAAGTGGGTGTTTTTGTGAAATTGTTT
>JAPKYY010001023.1 GCA_026394095.1 Acidobacteriota bacterium
GGTATCTCGCCGCCTTCCACTCCCCACTCTGTGCCGTCGAACCCTTCGCGCGCCATGCAGTGGCAGACCAACGGCAACAACACGGCTTCCAACAACACTCGAATCGACGGTGCCAGCGCAACCAACATTTGGTTGCCTCACATTGCGAGCTACGTCCCGGCTCTCGAATCCATTGAAACCGTCAACATCGTGACGAATACCTTCGACGCCGAGCAGGGACTGGCGGGTGGAGCTTCTGTGAACGTAAGCATCCGCTCTGGTGGCAACCAGATGTCGGGTGCGCTCTTCCATTACCATCAGGGCAACTGGTCGCAGGCGCGCAACTTCTTTCTGCCCGCGAACCAGCAGAACCCCAAGTTTGTATCGAATCAGTATGGCGGCCGCCTTGGTGGTGCCATCATCAAGAACAAACTGTTCTACTTCGGCAGCTTTGAGAATTCAACCGATCGACGATTTGCCGGCGCCCTTCAGACCGTGCCGACGGCGATGATGCGCACTGGTAATCTCTCTACTTCCACCTTGCCGATTTACGACCCGAGCACGGGTGCAGCCAACGGCACTGGACGACAGGCATTTCCCGGCAACATTGTTCCTGCTTCGAGAATCCATCCCACTTCTGCGCTGCTGATGCGGAGCCTGCCACAGGAAAACAATCCCGGGCCTGGTGGCGTTCCCAATAACAACTATTTCGCGCTGGGACAGGCAGCATTCGATCGCAAAACGATTGACTCGAAGTTCAACTACAACATCAGCGACAAGTGGACTTCGTTTGCCCGCCTGAGCTGGCTCAGCTTCGATCTCACCGCGCCAACGGCATTTGGGGAAATCGGCGGCGGCCCGATCGCGTTTGGCAATCCTGGTAAAGGTTTCGGCGGCACCTGGAGCGGCACTCTGGCCAGCACATACACCGTCAAGCCCACCTTCCTCATCGATGCCTACTTTGGCTACACGCTGATGGACACCAACATCGAACAGCCAGGGCTTGGCCCCAACCGCGGGCGTGACGAATTGAGAATCCCCGGTACCAATGGCACCCGCTACTTCGAGTCCGGCTACCCGGGTTTCGGCATTGGTGGCTTCTCTGCGTTTGGCTCCACAGAAACCTACATGCCCTATTACCGCACCGATCCCCAATTCCAGTACGTGGCCAATGCGAACTGGATGCGCGGATCGCACAACATCCGCTTCGGTATGGACATTTACCACCTGCAGTTGAATCACACCCAGCCGGAGTTTGCTGGTGCGAATGGTGGTGCTTCCGGTCGGCTCAACTTTGGCCAGGGGCCGACGCAGTTGCGCCTCGACAATGGCAACGTAGCCGCAGGCAACAACTTCAACTCTATGGGCACCTATTTGCTTGGTCTGGTCGTTGGTGGTGGCCGCATCCTCCAGGTTCCGGACATCTATCGCACCAAGACCACCCTGTACAGCTTCTACGTAAGGGATCAGTGGCAGGTGAACCGCAAGCTGACGCTTTCCTACGGCACCCGTATCGAGAGCTTCCCGATGCCGTGGCGTGAAGGCGACCGTGGCACCGAGCGCTATGACTTTGCTACCAACGAAATGATCGCCTGCGGCCTTGGCGGCACTCCGCGTGATTGCGGTACCAAGGTTGCAAAGATCCTTCTTTCTCCCCGTCTCGGCATCGCCTATCGCATGAATGAGAAGACGGTGATCCGCACCGGATTTGGTATCAATTGGGACCCCTGGAATCTGGCACGTCCCCTGCGTACCAATTACCCGATCCTTGCGGCCTTCAATCTGGCGCCGCCTGCTCTGGGCTGGTCTACCACTCTGACGCAAGGGCTTCCTGATCTGCCCACCCCGGTCATCAATAACAATGGCCGCATCACAATACCAGCCAACTATGCCGTCAACACAACAGGTGAGGAATTCAAGCGCAGCTACATCATGAACTACAACCTCACAGTGCAGCGTGATCTTGGCAAAAACTGGTCTGCTCAGGCAGGTTATGTTGCCAGCCGCGCGGTTCGTGTCTCTGGTCGCCTGAACCTCAACGCAGGTCAAGTGATCGGTGCCGACCAGGCAGGGCAGCCGCTCTTCCCACGGTTTGGCCGCGCCGTAGAAACCAGTCTCATTGGCCCCATGGGTGACAACAACTATCACTCCATGCAGGCGACACTCACCAAGCGTTACTCTGGCGGGCTGCAGACCAATGTTGCCTATACATGGTCGAAGGCAATGGGTTGGTGCTGCAACGAAGACAACAACGGTGGGCCGCTGGTTCCGGCTCTCAACTTCACGAGCCTGAATTATGTGCCGCTGAACTTTGATCGCACCCACAACGTGCAGTTCACCGCCACTTATGAACTGCCCTTCGGCAAGGGCAAGAGGTTTGCGAGCAACAAGGCAGTCAATCTGATCGCCGGTGGCTGGCAGATCAATACGCTTACCAGTTTCATGACTGGAAGCCCTGTTCGCGTCACTTCTGATGGTGGCAGCTTGCGCCTCCCGGGCAGCACGCAGCGTGCAGATCAGGTTAAGAAGGAAGTAGTGGTGCTCGGCGGTATCGGTCGCGGCACTCCTTACTACGACCCCTTCGCCTTCGAGCGTGTACTTGAACCCCGCTTCGGCAATGCTGGCTTTAACATGCTCAGATTGGGGCTCAAGCTCACCTTCTAAAGCAATGTTGCGAAATGGTTGACGGGGCCACTGCCACGTCCGAGGCCTGGGTTTGTCGCGATGGCGCGATGAATCCAGGCTTTCGCATTTTTCACGGCATCTTCAAGATCTTTGCCGCTAGCCATGAGTGCGGTCACCGCAGCCGAGTAGCTGCAGCCTGTGCCGTGTGTGTGCTTTGTCTCAATGCGTTCTGCTGTGAGTGAAAGCTCGCCGCCGGGCCAGAACAGAAAGTCCATCGCTGCGCCTTCCAGATGGCCACCCTTGAGCAATACAGCGGCGGCGCCCAGATCGAGAAGGGCCTTTGCGGCATCGCGCATATCGGCCGGGTTTTCTACGCGCAGTCCCGTAATGGCGGCGGCTTCATGCAGATTGGGGGTAAGGAGCGCAGAAGCCGGAATGAGCATCTCAATGAGCTTCTGCCGGGCATTGGCGGCCATCAGAGGCGCACCGTGTTTGGAGATCATCACCGGGTCTACCACCAGAGGAAAGCTAAAGTCTCTGGCAAGTGTCGCCACTCGCTCCACCATTTCAGCCGAACCCAGCGCGCCCGTCTTTGCGGCCATAGGTGGAATGTCTTCGAGCACCGCCTTTAGCTGTGCAGCAACGAAATCTGGATCCAGAACCTGAACGGCGTCTACTGCTACCGTATTTTGAACGGTGAGAAGTGTGATCACGGCTTCGCCGTAAACACCAAATTGATGAAAGGTCTTGAGATCCGCCTGGATGCCTGCCCCGCCACTTGGGTCAGATCCGGCGATGGTGAGAGCAACAGGTCTTGTCACACTTTTAGGATGAGGACGGTAATGTTGTCAGGCCCACCCGCGTTGCGAGCTGCCTCAACGAGCGCTTGTGCCTTTGCCTGCAGGTCTTGAGTTTCGTCGGAAAGAATTTTGGAAATTGCTTCTGCGGCAACTACTCCGTGCAATCCGTCGCTACAAAGCAAAATCAGCATTCCAGGGGTTCTTGGAATGCTGCGTGTGTTAACTCTTAAGGGGTTTCCGACTCCAATGGCCATCGTCAAAACGTGACGCATTGGGTGACGCTTCAAAGTTTCTTCGTCAATGCCCAGTCGACGGCCCACTTCATTTACCCAGGTCTGATCTTCCATCAGGGATTCGAGTCGATTTTCCTGGTAGGAATAGATCCGGCTATCGCCTACGCTGGCAAGGTGCAACTGGTCGCCATCATGAAGCAAGCCAACCAGTGTAGTGCCCATACCTTCAAGGGAGAGATCACTGGAGGCGGTTCGCTTCACCCGGTTGTTCGCCTCGATGAAGGCCTCTTCGAGATCGTGGAGCTTGGGGTTAGTACGCTTCTCCATGACGTCGAGGACGGTTTCAGCCGCCAGCCGGGAGGCGGTTTCACCAGCCTGGGCTCCACCCATTCCGTCTGCGACGATGTACAAGTTTTGTCCACGGTCGATCAGAAGAAAATCTTCGTTGTTCTTCCTGACCCGACCCGGATCGCTGAGGCCATAGCTTTGCATGAGCGGCAACATGAATTATAAACCAATGCAACACGGCAATTTTCGCATGCAAGGCTCCTGTCTCATAATGCGTCAATTTCAATCAAAAAAGGTCAGGGATTTAAGCTTTAACTCGAGATTGCAGCACGAGATGGAATCCGGCTGGAAGGGCTAGCTGGCCGAAGCGCTGCTTGCGGAAACTTCGCTGGAGGACGGCCGAGTTCTTACAAATTCGTAGCGCTCCATTGTTGCCGCAGCAAAGTTCTCATGGCTTCGCACCACTTTGCCCATGCAACGCAATCGCACGTCTTCATCGGGGTTCTGCCCGGTCGGCAAAGTGATCATGTATTCAATGATTTCTCCCACGGGGAGAGGCTGGTTGAGTTCGAACAATACGCCGCTGGAAGACATGTTCAGGGTGTGTCCCTGCACAAAGCTAAAGCGATGGCCGCTGCGAATAATTTCGAAGGGGAGGCGCAGTTCAAAGCGTTGATTCTTACGGTTTTCGTTCACGGTTCACCTTAATCTACTAGGCCACAAATGTCTGGTCAAGAAAAATACCTCGTTGACATAGGCAAAAAGAACTAGTACTCACAGCGACATTGGTTAGATTCTCCCCGGAAGTGAAGTGTTTCGCCTAAAAACCCGGCTCGACTTCGACTTCCCGCACGTCGACAATAGAAGAAGTGAAGAAGTTCCTCAGAAATGCGATGGGGGTGGGCCTGGTAATCCTCGGGATCATCGGGTTGATTTTGCCGATCATGCCGGGTTGGGTGTTTCTGGTACCTGGGCTCATGATTCTAGCTGAAGAGTTCCCCTGGCTCGACAAATTTCTCAATCGATGGTTGGCCTGGGCGAAAGAAAAGATGTCTCGCGAACAAAATCTTGACAAAAATGATGCATCTGGCAGCGGCAAGCCTACCTTATAATCGGGCCAATAGGGTTTTTCTAGTTGAAACGAATACTTGTCCATCTCGTAGTGTCACTGCTCGCGACTATTGTCTTGCCTGGGCAAGAAAAAAAGGCTAGCCCCCCACCGCCCGGTTATGCTGGCAGCATTATGTGCCGTGGTTGCCACCCGGATATCTCAGCCAGCTTCTTTCGCAACGCCCATTTCAAAAGCACCACCGACGACAAATTGAAATTCGAGCAGAAGGGTTGC
>JAPKYY010000595.1 GCA_026394095.1 Acidobacteriota bacterium
GTGCGTTCGCGCCAGATGGTGCCTACTCCCGAGGTTGTAAGCGTCCTGCTTCTTGCCTTTGACCAGCTCCGCGAGATGCTCGGACGATATGCCGAGAGTAATCAGATCGAGATTGCCGATTTTGTGAACGCCCTGGCTGGACTCACTACAAATCATCTTCCGGAATCGAGGAAGGCTTCTGTGACTGCAACGGTTTCGCTGGCGATCCCTGGCGCTGCCAAGATGATCGAAATTGCGGCTTTTGATCTGGAGCAGGCTCGACGTGGTGGCCGAACCATTTACCTCATTGAATATGACCTGATTCGAGACTTGCAGCGTAAGGACAAGTCGCCATTGCAGGTTATGAGTCAGTTGGCCAAGTGCGGCACGATTATCGAATCCCGCTGTGATTTCGAGGGTGTCGGCACTCTCGATGATGAACCGTCGGGTGCAATCCTTTTCGAAGTTCTCTACGCCTCAGCCCTTGAGCCTGAATTGATCAACGATTTGCTTGAACTTCCGCCCTCCAGCGTTAAGGTGATTGAGAAAAAGGGAAGCATCAGAAGTCTGAGTGAGTTCGGTGGAGAATCTGAAGTTGTCGATTCCGCTCCTGCGCCTGTTACGCCGCTAGCCAAAGTCGCAGCCACACCCGAGTCAAGCACGGCGCGTCCTGCAGTGTCTGAGGCCACGATCCGTTTGAATGTGGAGCTACTCGATTCGCTCATGAATCTTGCGGGCGAAATGGTTCTGAGCCGCAATCAACTGAATGAAGCGGTGACCCAGCAGGACATCGACGAAATCAGAGCGAGCGCTCACCGGCTTAGCCTTGTGACTAGCGAACTCCAGACAGCCATTGCTCTAACCAGGATGCAACCCGTTGGTGCGTTGTTTGCGAAGTTTCCGCGCCTGGTTCGTGATCTAGCCCGCGATCTTTCAAAGGAGGCTCAGCTTCTGATCGAGGGTGGAGATGTTGAGATTGACAAGACGATTCTCGAAGGGTTGAGCGACCCGCTGACTCACATGATCCGCAACGCCGTCGATCATGGCCTCGAGACTCCCGATCAACGCAGGATGGCAGGCAAAACTCCCCTTGGAACTATCATCCTTCGGGCCAGCCACCAGGCCGGCCAGGTTGTCATCGAGATCTCAGACGATGGCAAGGGCCTCTCGGGTGAGAAGGTTGCCGCCTCGATGCTCAAGAAAGGCATGATCACGCAAGAACAATTGCAGAACATGTCTGAGCGCGACAAGATGATGCTGATCTTCCTGCCTGGTGTTTCTACCGCCGAGAAGCTTAGCGATGTCTCGGGCCGGGGCGTGGGTATGGATGTTGTCAAAACCAACCTCGACCGGCTGGGGGGCAAAATCGAGATCGAGTCGATGTTGGGACATGGAACTTCATTCCGCATCAAGTTACCTCTGACGCTGGCCATTATTCCTTCCCTGCTGATCAGTGAGGGGGGGAGGCGATTCGCTATTCCGCAAGTCAACGTATCGGAATTGATTCGCATTCCGGTTGGCCAGCTTTCTGAACGCATTGACCGTGCCGGAGACCGCGAGGTGCTGCTTCTGCGCGACCGGCTGGTGCCGCTGGTGCACCTCAGTTCCGCTCTTGCCTCAGGATCGGCTGCCGCCAAAGCGCCGGATCAGGCCTGGCTGATTGTGCTCGTCGATAGCGGCTCTGCCCAATACGGGCTTGTGGTTGAGGCTCTCCATGACACGGTTGAGATTGTGGTCAAGCCACTGGGACGCCATCTGCAAGGTTTGGGCGACTATGCCGGAGCCACGATACTCGGCGATGGCCGAGTAGCCCTGATCCTCGATGTGGCAGGTATTGCCACTCGTGTCGGATTGCGGGAGGGAGCCATCGAGGCTGCGCGCAAGGAAGAAGTGATCGCTCGCACCGGCGAGGCCCGTTCTTTGTTGCTCTTTGAAAATGCTCCAAACGAGCCTTGTGCTTTGCCGATCGAGTTTGTCAAGCGCGTGGAGCGTGTTCTGCCTGATCAGATCCAGTATCTTGGGGGCCGGCGCAGCTGGCAGTGTGGCGACAGAATTCTTCCAATTCTGGCATTGTCCGACCAGACTGGGCTTGCTCCGTTGTCTGAAGACCAGCAGTGGGTTGTCATCGAATTTGAACGTTATGGCCGATCTTTGGGTTTGCTCTGTGCTGAACCTCTCGACATGGTGGAAGCCTGGATCGAAATCGATCAACAGACGCTTCGCCAGCCAGCCATTGCAGGTTCTGCGATCATCAAGGGCCGCACTACGCTTCTGGTAGATCTTGGTGAAGTTGCCGCCTCACTCGAAACACCCGCAGCGCCGGTGCCGCAACTTACCACCAATGTCTATTCCGATAGCTCGCCATTGCTTGTGAAGCCGACGCGTGGCACGGTGCTTGTGGCTGAAGATTCTGACTTTTTTCGTGGCCAAATCTGCCGGTTGGTTGAAGCCGTTGGCTATAAGACACTTTCGGCCCCGGATGGTCAGGCGGCGTGGGAATTGCTCGACAGCCATGCCGATGAAATTGCCGTTGTTGCCACTGACGTTGAGATGCCAAACCTCGACGGACTGCAATTAACCCGCAGGATACGAGGCGATGGGCGCTTTGACAATTTACCCGTGATTGCCCTTAGTTCTCTGGCTGGAGAGACCGAAATCGCACGGGGGATCGAAGCTGGCGTAAGCGAGTATCAGGTGAAACTCGACCAGGATCTGCTGCTGGCCAGTATCGAGCGGGCAATCGAAACCGGAAAAATCTAATAGAAAAAGTAAATCAAAGAGATAGAAATGAATAACTGGAAAAT
>JAPKYY010000397.1 GCA_026394095.1 Acidobacteriota bacterium
TCGATGCGGAAGCCGAAGCGCTGGCTTTTGATGTCGTGGGCGATGGAATCGATTGCCGGGTAGCGAGGGGGCTTGCCTTCGGCGTAGATGTCGATGAAGCGGTTGATGTGGGTGGCGGATTCGGTCCAGACTTTGGTGAGGAAGGCGGAGTCTTCCATGGAGTTGTAGCGGATGAAAGCGCCAGACTGGCGGGCTTGCTGGAGGAGGGGTTTGAGGTTGGGAGTGAGGCTGGCGATGGCTTTGGCAGCGGTTTCGATTTCATCGGGGGTGAGGCGGTAGGCGGCGGTGTGGCAGGGGACGTCCATCTTGCAGGTTGCTGCGGCCTTTGAGAGGGCAGCGCGTTTTTGTTCGGCCAGTTGTTTGAGTTGGGGCTGGGCGAGGAAGGGAGCGGGGTTGGCTTCTACCAGCGCGAGGAAGTAGAAGTTCTTATCGCGCAGTGGGGGGTTTAGTTCGAGCGGCTGCGGGAGAGGTGCTTGTGCTGTGAGGGCGAGGAGTAGGCTTGGCCAGATCATGCTCCTCAGAGCATAGCGAGGTTGAGTTAGGGTTTGATGACTGGCTTGGGGATCGGGCGACTGGACATTACGCAGGGGATGTCGGGGTTGTCGCAGGGGCCTTCGTCTTCTTCGCCGGGCTCTGGATCGTCAGGGCTGAAGGTGATTTCAAAGTCTGAGAGGCCCATGAGGTAGAGGCGGGCGGTTTGGCCGGCCTGATTGTCTGTACCGCCGGGTTCGAGGCCGAGGACTTGCGGATAGTAGCCGGGTTGGCGGGCGATGTCGCCTGGGCCGAGGACTCGCTGGAGTGGACGCCAGGCGAAGGGGTCGCTTAGATCGGCGTTGAAGGTGATATCGATGCCGGCTTGCGGCCAACCAGGGTTGCAGCAGGAGCGATTGAGAAGGATTACGTATTTGTCGAGATAGGTGTTGTAGTGGACGGCGGGGCCCCAGTGGGAATCGGTGTCTTCGGCTTGCCAACTGCGGGTGGCGGGAAAGATGGGGGAGATTTTGCCGCCCAGGCCGGGTTCTTCAAATTTGCCGAGGTAGAGTTTGTTTACTTTGCCTACCGGCGCGAAGCGGTCTTCGAAGGGCATGCGTGCGGTGGAGACGCCCTGGGAGGAAGTGGGGCCAGCGTAGTTGGTAAAGAAGAAGTAGAAGAATTTACGCTCTTTGTCGAGGATGACGCTGATGTCGCCGTGGCCGCCGGAGAAGAAACCGTTCTTCGAGTTACAGTCGATTGGGTCACCAGATTCGAGGACGATGCCTAGGTCTTGCACGGTTGCGCCGTTGTCGCGGGAGATGGCGGCCCCCATTTTGGGAGCGGTGAGGTTTGTGCCGGAGCAGCGTTGTTCGGGTTCGTGGTGATAGAAGAGGAAGAGGGTACCGTCGGTGTCGCGCCAGACGGCTTCAAACCAGACGGGGCTGTGATCTTTGGAATCGAATTCCACTTTGCGGGTGTTTGAAAGGCGGAACTGATCGGGGCCGGAGGAGATGTGCGGGACGCCGGTGGAGTGGAAGAGGTACATTTGGCCGTCTGCCCAGAAGGCGGCGGAATTGCCGTCGATGACGGGAGGGAGCTCGACTCGCGGGGCGAGGCGGAGCGTGGCGCTTTGGGGGTAGAGTACCGGGGCAATCAGAGTTGCCGCAAATAATAAGCGCAGAAGCATTAGTACCATGTTGATGCAAAATTGGCCCAACTTGTTACGTTCAAATGTTAAGAAGTGTGAGGATGAGGGTTGTGCCGCTTAAGGGACAAGCGTATCGGGATGCGCAGGCAATGGCCCCAGGATGTCGATATTGAATTTGGCGGCGGCCGACATCAATAGACCCATGTCTGGAGGGCCTGGCGGGGTGCCAACCGGCTGACTGAGTTCGAGCATAAAGTCTTCAAACCCGGATGGAGTGCAGAAGATCAGCATGTGAGCTGGAGTATCTCCAACAACACGGAATCCGTGGATCACCTCGCGGGGACCGAATACGAAATCACCTTTACCCGCAAGCAGCCAAGAGCCATCGACAAAAAACGCGACCTGACCGGAGATGATGTAAAACGACTCATCTTCGTTGTGGTGGACATGGAGGGGCGTCTCAAAGCCTGGGGGCATCAGGGGATGCTCGGCCAGCGCAAAGGCACCGTTGGTTTGACCGCCTTTGGCTCTGTAAAGGGTCTGCAGCCCAAGGAAAACAGCTGCATTGTCTTTGAGGGTATTGAGAAACGGTTGCATTCGATTCGACTTGAAGATGGAGATTATCACATGAGGCAGGCACAGAGGTTTAGTAGAATTGGGGACCAAGGAGCTGCGCGATGAGCAAGATCAGCCTTAAGGTGAATGGCGCGAGCCACAGTGTCGATGTCGATCCAACGACACCACTTTTGTATGTGTTGCGGAATGACCTTGATTTGCATGGACCGCGCTTTGGCTGCGGATTGGGCCAGTGTGGGGCTTGCACGGTGATTATTAATGGCGCGGCTGTGAGGTCTTGCGTGCTGCCGGTGAGTGCGGTGCGGAGCGAGATCACTACGCTTGAGGGATTGTCCAAGGGCGGGACTCTCGACCCGGTGCAGCAGGCGTGGATTCAGGAGCAGGTGCCGCAGTGCGGGTTTTGCCAGAACGGGCAGATTCTGACTGCGAAGGTTTTGCTCGACAAGAATCCGAATCCGACTGATGAGCAGATTCGCAAAGGGATGGCCGGGGCTTTGTGCCGGTGTATGACTTATTACAAGATACAGGCGGCGGTAAAGGTTGCTGCGCAGTTGAAGAAGAGCGCTACGGGGGTGGGGGCATGAGGATCTTTGATGCAGTTCCGAAGCAGGTGGAAGAAGAGCTTTCTCGGCGCGGATTCCTGCAGTTGGCTGGGATGTTTGTGGTTAGTGTCGCTTCGACTCAGGCCCAGAATGCCGGGCCTTATCCTGACCCGAATTACCGGCAGCTCGACTCGTGGATTGTGATTCATGAGGACAGTACGGCCACCTTCTATGTTGGGAAGACGGATCTGGGACAGGGGACTGGGACGGCTTTCCGCCAGATGATGGCGGATGAGCTGGATGTTGCGTTT
>JAPKYY010000935.1 GCA_026394095.1 Acidobacteriota bacterium
CGGAGGATTCCGCCACACGCTCCCAGGAATCGGTCTTCAGGTCCACTTTCTGCCCATCACTCAACTGGACCTTCGTCAGAGCCAGCGACAAACGGGCAGTACCCTTAACACGGCCGCTGCGATCCACTTCCACCACTTTTCCTTCGACCCTGGCACCCTTTTCCGCAAGCACAATATCGTTCACCACCAGCGGAGCATCCAGCGTTGCGCTGAAGGAATCGCCCGCAATGTTTTTTTCTGAATTGATGGTCGAGTTGATTCTGACACTGATGCTGGTTCCAGCCGGAACAGTCACTGTCTCAGGCGTACGGGCAGGCTGCTTCACCACAGGATCAGGACGCATGATCTCGGCCCGCTTCGGTTCTTCCTTGGCAGGCTTGGGTGCCTCAGACGAGCCGGATGAAAATGGCGGCAGAACTACCCCGCCGCTACTACTGTCATTCGATGCATTGGTGGCAGTAGTATCTGGCATGGTCTTGACGGGTTCAGCGACAATCCCTTTCTTGACGACAACCGGAGCGGCCTTGGGCAGTTTGGAGTCACGCCGGGCAGTCTCAACGGCACGTGGACGCACGGCCTCCATTCCAGCGGCAACATCGGCCACGTGACCGGACGCACTCTCCACAGACCGCTCAACCACTGCGGGAACTGAAGAATTGGCAGAGACAGGCTCTGATTTCGAATCGGAGCCCCTCGTCAAGAAAACCGCGAGAGCACCTGCCAGTGCTGCTCCGCCGACGAAGGCCATTAGGATCTTCGAATTCATACATCTCCTGACGTAAGCGCTGAAGGCTTCGTTTCTCGTAGTCTACTCCTGAAACCCCTCATAATAGAAAAAGATGCGTGCTTTCCCGGCCAGTTTTCCGATCGGCCCCAAAAACATAGTTCCCGCGACGGTTCTTGCCCCCATGGCTGGGGTTACAGATACCGTTTTCCGACGCCTGATTCGTGATCAGGGCGGCTGCGGTCTGATCATGACAGAATTTACATCAAGCCACGGCGTGGTTGCGAGTGTTCGGTCAAAGAAGGTCTCCAAGACTGAAAAGCGCTACCTCTGCTTTGAGCCGGAAGAACATCCGATCTCATCACAACTCTTTGGTTCTGACCCAAAGGTGATGGCCGACGCCGCCCGCCATTGCGAAGACCTGGGATTCGATTTCGTCGATATCAACTTTGGTTGCCCGGTTAAGAAGGTAGTTCGCTGCAACGGTGGCTCCGGTTGCCTGCGGGACCTCCCGCTGATCGTCGATATCCTGACCGCCGTCAAGTCAGCCATCAAGATTCCCCTTACGATGAAGTTCCGTGCTGGCTGGAATGACAATGAGCTCGTACACGTAAAGATGGGCAAGATCGCTGAAGACCTTGGCCTCGCCGCCATCGCCCTGCATCCGCGTACCCGCGAACAAGGCTATGCAGGCAAGGCCGACTGGACCCGCATTGCCGAGCTCAAAGACGCAGTAAAGATCCCCGTCATTGGTAACGGCGACATCATCACGCCCGAAGATGCAGTGAGGATGATCGAGCAGACCAACTGCGATGCCGTAATGGTGGGCCGTGCCGCCAGCTACAACCCCTGGATCTTCCGCCAGATCAGCGAATACCTCGCCAACGGCACCTATTGGCAACCAACCCATGTCGATCGCTACGAAATCATGAAGCGCTACTTCACGATGCTTGAGGAAACCAACTGGCCGGAAGCGGTCGGCAAAATGAAGCAATTCACCAGCTACTTTACTCATGGCGTGAGAAACGGCGCCCACCTGCGATCCGGGATCTACAAGCACCATGAGCCGAAACAAATCATCCAGGCAGTAGAAGAATTCTTCTCCAAAGAACAAGAGGCAGAGATCGTCGCGGCATGAAGACTGTGGAACTGATTACAGACGGGGCCTGCTCGGGCAACCCCGGTCCCGGCGGCTGGGCCGCGATTTTGAAGTACGGGGCACACAAAAAAGAACTCTACGGAGCCGAGTCCCCAACAACAAATAACCGGATGGAATTACGGGCTGCCGTCGAAGGCCTGAAGCTACTCAAAGAGCGTTGCCAGGTTGAAATTACAACCGACTCCGAATACGTGCGCAAAGGGATCACCGAGTGGATCCATGGCTGGAAACGCAACAACTGGAAGACCAAAGACAAGAAACCAGTCAAGAATCAAGACCTCTGGGAAGAGCTCGACGCCCAGGTGGCGCGCCACGATGCTACCTGGAAGTGGGTAAAGGGTCACGCCGATCATCCTGACAACAATCGCTGTGATGAATTGGCCGTGATGGCATCCAAGACCCAAAAGAGTTCCAGCTAGCCCGCTACAATTGGGCATGCTGAATCGACGTCTTTTGCTGCTCGGCGGAACCGCACTCTGGGCTGCCCCTTCCAGCACCGCAAAGGTGCTCTATGAAGACCGGGCAACCACACTCTCAAACAGTCGAGTAGATAAGGGTGATCTGTGGATCGAGTCGAAAGACCTCCCCAGGATCAACCAGTTTGAAGTCAAACCGCAGGGTGCATGCCGGGGCGATATCTGCTCAAGGATTTTCGCGGGCGCAAGGTGCTCTTGCTCACCTGGGCTTCCTGGTGAGGATGCCGTCTCGATCTGCCAGTCTGGCAGAAGATCTACACGGAACTCAAGGGCCAGCGATTTGAGATTGTTGCCGCAGCGCAGGATACTGGCGGCGAAGCAGCCGCAGGCAAATGGTACGACGCAGCGAAGGCAAGCTACACAACGCTGATTGATACGGGCCATGCCGTAAGCTCGGCCTATCAATTGGTAAACGTACCGGCTGGGGTCTGGATCGATGAGCAAGGTCGCGTAGTGCGTCCCCCTGAAACAGCAGCACCCAAAACTCAGGAACTAAAGATCGGCGGCAAGACAATCACAACGCAAGGGGACGATTATGTCGCAGCCTTGCGAGACTGGGTAGCCAAGGGCGACAAGAGCGAATTTGTCTTGAGCGACGAGGAATACAAGCGAAGGGTCAAAGAGCGAAGTCCGCCGGAGAAAGAAGCCGAGGCGTCTTTCAAACTTGCGGTTGCCTTGCACGAGAAAGGGCAGAACGAACTCGCCCAGAAGTGGTGGCAGCGGGCACAAACACTGAACCCTGAGAGTTGGAATTACCATCGGCAGGACTGGAGCTTCTCGACTGATGCAGGCAAGAAGTGGATGGAGAAATTCCAAAGCTCTCAGGGCGACTACTACCCCAAGCTAGAGCTCAAGGAAAAGAACTAAGGGCCAGCTTACGAAGCCTTGCGCTCACCCAGATACTTCATCAGCGTGGCGGCAAGGCCATCAAAGGCCCCACCTCCACTGCCTGAGACCAAAATCTCCGGCACGAAGCGATTACCACTCTTAGACAGAGCATCGATCGCGTTGACGAAGGCAGTGGCATTGGCACCAAAGCTCTTAACCTGAGCGTCATAGGCTTCGGCCTTGGCCAGACCCACCGAGCGCACTTCAGCGCCCTTGGCCTTACCCGTCTGCTCGATGTAGTAGCTTTCGCCTTCTGCTTCGGCACGGCGGGCACTGGCCTGATTGGTCTTGATGTTGACACCCACGGCAGACTTGGCCAGCTCTGCCTGCATGTCGGCGGTACCGCGGGCTTGTTCCATCCGGATGCGCTGATCTTGCGCCTGACGCTGCTGCTCGAAGGTAGCAATCTCTTGCTTTGCGATCTCGCGCTCGGTCAACACCTTTACAAGGTCCACCGGGAAAAGCACGTCCTGGATGTAGACGCCCTTGGTCTCAACGAAGTAAATCGAAAGCAGTTCAGCGATACGCTCAAACGCCGCACGCTGTACCTCTTGCCGCTTCTCGATAAAGCTGATCGCCGGCATCGATTGCAAGGTGTCGCGGAAGTGGTTGCCCACTGCTGCCTGCAAAACTTCGTCGACAAGGTTATTGATCGTGCCTACGGTCGAAATGACACGCGGGGCGCGGGTATCCGGTACGTGGATCTGCACTTGCAAATCGATGCGGAAGATAAAGCCTTCGGCGCTCTTGGCCGTGATGGTTTCGAGCTTCGCGTCCAGATGGTGAGCGGAGGAAATTCGCTCGGCCCAGTTCAGCGTGAGAATTGCCGTGGGGACAATCTCTGCCTTGTAGCAATAGGGGTTGATCGGATACTTACCAGTGCGAAGAGGCTCCTGCCAGATGCCGCGGTGGCCTGGGCGAACGAGAGTACCGAACTTGAATTCAGCACCTGAAGTGTCGCGCGGCGGCAAGCCGACATAGCTCTTGATCACAGCCACCTGGCCCTGCTCAATCACCAGCATCGGCACCAGTTCCACACGCACCAGGAATGGGTTGATCGTGTAGGCACCATAGAGCAGCGGGTCATGCTGCAGCCCGATCCGGCCACCGTGATCGAGAAACGCCTGAAAGTCCTGATAGTTGTTATGCAGGTCATTTTTGGCACCAAAGAGTAGCTCAATAATGTCCTGATCGGTAGAAGTGGATTGCTCCATCTCGAGGATGTCCTCAAAGCCATTCAGCCGGCTTGAGATGTCGCCGCTGGGCAGCGGGCTGCCTTCCAGCGTGTTGACGATGCCAACGATATCGCGGGCATCATTGCCACGGCGAATCTGAATCACTTCAAAATCTTCATCGCGAAGATTGAAGCTGGCTGGGGTAATCGGGCCAGAGGCAGCGCTCAGTTCCGGATTGACGGGGAGGCCAAAAGTACGATCTCGCGTGATCACCATGAAGGCAACAGGGTGGATCGGCAGCGTCGTGCCTGGAGGCAATACAGGACGCTGGACACCCTTCTGTCCACCTTCTCGAATGAACAAATCAAGATCGGCAAACTGGCCAAACTGCGGCTTGTAGATAGCGCTCTTGGCACCCACAGGCAGGGGGTTGCCCACCTGCGCCATCACTACGCCAATTTGTCCGGCAGGGATTTGTACCCACGGGAATTTCTCAACCCCGTAGAGAGGCCAGAGGCGAAAACGCAGGCCTGGCATCAGCAGTTCTGCCTGATAGCCGGCTTCGCCGTTCAAGGCAATCAGATTGTCGTCGCTCAGTTTGCGACGTGAAAAGCGCTTGGTGACAAGCCCCACTTCACTGGGGCCAATACGATGGAAAGACAACAAATAGACGACCGTTGCTGCGAACAGGCACAGGCCTGCGGCAAAGGCTAAGAACATCCACATGGGATGGGTCTCCTTTCAAGAGATACAAGTTGTAAGTGTTGGGGTTTTGAAAGAAAAGCTAGAGCGGCGCTCTAGATTGGTTTGGTGGGATTCTGCATGTTGGAGCTCTCTAATAGGCTCACAGGATCAAGAGTAGATCCACTTTGAATGGGAGTCAATAGAAATCGGATGGCGTCGACCATGAATAGTTCTTTCGTGGGCGAGTAGATCCGGCGGCGAGTGGATTGGATTTCCGCCGCCGGACACACTTTGGGCTCCTCCATCGTTTCGAATCGGCAAATTGTCAAAGAACTGGCCCGGCGTTGTTCTGGACTGTCCCGGGCGGGGTTGAGAGTGGTTGTTGGACGCTGTGTTAGGCAGCGAAGGATAAGCGGTCCCGGATGAATTTGGTTTCGTTCCTG
>JAPKYY010000737.1 GCA_026394095.1 Acidobacteriota bacterium
GCTGGCTTACGGGTTGCGTATTGATTTACGGGACTTTGTTTGGGACGGGCAAATTGTTGCTTGGACACACGCTTGAGGGCATTGGTTATCTGGCGCTCGGTGTGGTGAGTGGGTGGTGGATCTTCCGGGATTTGAACCGGCGTGGATGGTCGAGTTTGGCTAAGTAAGTTAGTGAGGATTGATGCAATATAGAACGCTCGGTAAGACCGGCCTTGAAGTAAGCGCGCTCAGCTTTGGCGGAGCGGTGATGGGCGGCAACTTCGGGCCGATGGATTTGGCTGAGGCGACGCGGGCATTTCATGCGGCGCTCGATCATGGCGTCAATTACGTCGATGTGGCTCCGTATTACGGGGTGACGCGGGCGGAGACGATTCTGGGGCAGGTGCTGAAGACAGTGCCCCGGGACAAATACATCATCTCGACCAAGCTGGGACGCTATGACGTGGCATCGTTTGATTTCTCGCCGGAGCGGGTTGTGAGCAGTGTTGATGAGAGTCTGGCGCGGCTGGAGCTCGATTACGTCGATATTATGATTTGCCACGATATCGAGTTTGTCGAGATTGAGCCGGTGATTGAGGAGACGCTGCCGGCGGTAGACAAACTGAAGCAGGCTGGGAAGCTGCGGTACCTGGGTGTGAGTGGCTTGCCGCTGAAGATCTTTGAGATGGTGATTCCGCGCTTTGAGCTGGATGTGATCTTGAGCTATTGCCATTACGGGTTGAACGATACGTCGCTGACACGGCTGCTGCCCTGGGTGGGTAAGCAGAAGATGGGGCTGATTCTGGGTGCTCCGCTGGCGATGGGTTTGCTGACGCCGCAGGGGCCGTTGCCGTGGCATCCGGCAGATGATGAGTTGAAGCAGAAATGTGCTGAGGCGGCTTTGTTCTGTGCCTCAAAAGGTGTAGATATAGCTCAGCTGGCCGTGGCGTTCAGCTTGCAGGAGACGCGGATTCATAGCGTGCTTTGCGGGATGAAGAGCGAGGCAGAGGTGATGACCTGCCTTGGGTCACTGGATATGCAAATCGACCCGGAGGTACTAGCCGGAGTGCAGGAGATTCTTGCGCCGGTGAAAAATCGCACATGGCAGAGTGGACTCGAAGAGAACAATTAGGGCTGCTTTTGTTTTTGGCACCGGAGCCGGTGGTTCGCGATGTTATTGTCGCCGGACGGAAGGCCTATCTGGTTCGTCCGTTTCTCGCGCAGGCGCTTGAGCTTGCTCGCGAGGGGGTAGTGAGTCTTTTGCCGGAGACGATGTGGAGTGACCCGGAGTGGTTTCGCAAGCGGGATCCGGCGAAGGATTATGAGGCGAGTCTTGAGACCGTTGTTGAGTTGCGGAAGGCGATTGATTATCTGCTGGAGCAGCCGGGGGTAGATGCTTCGCGGTTTGCCTATGTGGGTCATGACTTCGGGATGATGTATGGATTGTTGTTGAGCCGAGATGAGAAGCGGCCGCGGGGGTGGGCGCTGCAGGCTGGGACGGCCGGGTTTGATGAGTGGTTTTTGTTGGGCCGGAAGGGGATCCCGGAGGCGGAGAAGCAGAAGGTTCGAGATAGGTTGGCGCCGCTTGCTCCGGTGCGGTTTATTGGGGATTTGGGTGTGCCGGTACTGCTGCAGTTTGGGCGTCAGGACGAGTATGTGCCGGCAGCTAAAGCAGAACTGTTAGTGGAGCGGACGAAGGCTCCGAAGCAGGTGCTCTATTATGATGCGGGACATGGGTTGAATGAGGAAGCGGTGCGGGACCGCATGCGTTGGCTGCGAGAAGTTTTGGGTTTGAAGCCGGTCGGGTGACCGGCTTCAAGACTAGGCGCGGAGGTATTTGTTGAAGTGTTCGAGTGTGCGCTGCCAGGCTAGCTTGGCAGCGGCTTCGTCGTAGCGGGGTGTTGTGTCGTTGTGGAAGCCGTGATTGGTGCCTTCGTAGATGTAGGCGGTGTATGGCACCTTGTTGGCCTTGAGGGCTTCTTCGTAGGGCGGCCAGCCGGCGTTGACTCTTGCGTCGTTACCGGCGTAGTGGAGCATGAGCGGGGCCTTGATCTTGGGGACGTCTTCGGCTTTGGGCTGGCCACCGTAGAAGGGGGCGCCGGCGTTGAGGTCTGAGCCGAGGCGGACGGCCAGCGTATTGGTGATGCCGCCGCCGAAGCAGAAACCGACTGAGCCGAGCTTGCCGTTGCCGTCTTTGTGGGACTTGAGCCATTTGGCTACGGCGATGAAGTCTTCCGTCATTTTGGCGCGATCGACGCCCTGGAAGAGTTTGCCGCCTTTTTCGTCATCACCGGGATAGCCGCCGGCGCTGGTGAGGCCGTCGGGCGCGAAGGCGATGAAGTTGGCTGCGGCGAAGCGGCGGGCTACGTCTTCAATGTAGGGGTTGAGGCCACGGTTTTCGTGGATCACGATCACAGTGGGAAGTTTGCCCACGATCTTGGCGGGACGGGCGAAGACGCCCTTGATGTTGCCGTTGCCCAAGGGGGAATCAATTGTGACGACATCGGCCTTGATGCGGGGATCGTCTTTGGGAACTTGCTGGGCCCAGGCGTAGTTGGGCTTGAGGCTTTCGTAGAGGGCGGCAACGGTTACGCCGCCGACGGCAAAGCGCTTTGCGCCTTCGAGGAAGTCACGACGCTCAATGTCGCCGTGTACGTATTTGTCAAAGAGGTTGAGTAGCTCTTGGGGAAAGTCGCTTGCTTTTTTGCGTTCCATAAGGTTTAGGTTGTACCTAGATTAACGCTTGTGGACGGGGATTGGGTTACAGGGGGACTTCGGCGGCGGCGAGGATTTGGGCGATGACGCGCTTGGTGGATTCTGAGTGGCGCTGGCCGAAGCTGGCTTGGGCGGTGAGACGCAAACGGTGAGAGAAGACCGGGACGGCGAGTTGTTTGATGTCGTCGGGGATGAGGAAGTCCCGGCCGTCGAGGAGGGCGCTGGCTTGAGCTGCACGGTAGAGGGCCTGGCCGCCACGGGGGCTTACGCCTAGCGTTACGCCTTCGTGAGTGCGGGTGGCTTCTACGAGACGGAGGAGGTAGGTGACGAGGTCTGGATCGACGTGGACGGCTTCTACTTCTTTCTGGATTTGTTTGAGATCGTCGCTGTGGAGAATGCTGGTAAGTTTGGCTGGTTTCAGGCTGTCGCCCCGCAGGACGGCGCGCTCTTGTTCGTGACTGGGGTAGCCGATTTCGATGCGCATGAGGAAGCGGTCGAGCTGGCTTTCGGGGAGTGGGTAGGTGCCTTGTTGCTCGGTGGGGTTTTGTGTGGCGATGACCATGAAGGGGTCTGGCAGAGGCATGGTGCGGCCGTCGACGGAGACCTGGCCTTCACTCATGGCTTCGAGGAGGGCGGATTGGGTTTTGGGGGTGGCGCGGTTGATTTCGTCAGCTAAGAGGAAGTTGGCGAAGACTGGGCCGGGACGGAATTCGAAGTCCTGGAATTGGGGGCGATAGATTGAAACGCCGGTGATGTCGCCGGGGAGAAGGTCTGAGGTGCACTGGAGGCGGCGGAAACTGGCATCGACCAGACGGGCGAGGGATTCGGCGAGGGTAGTTTTGCCGACGCCCGGAACATCTTCGATCAAAAGGTGGCCGCGGGC
>JAPKYY010000224.1 GCA_026394095.1 Acidobacteriota bacterium
TTCAAATTTCGAAAATGAGCCTCTGTACCCGGGCCAAGCCAGAGTGCGACAGCGCCCCTGGCGAGGCCCATCTTGAGGTCGTTCACGATCAGAGTGGGTTGGCTATTGCCATGCACGAAGAGTCGTGCCTTGAGCCCATCCACTTCAATCCGAACCTTCGTCCAGATACCCGGTTCGAGATCTACGTAGCTTTCATATTTCTCCGGGAATTCCTTGCGTAAACGTTCCCAGGGGAACTCGGGAGTGGAAATATACTGGGCGCTGTGATTGCGCCGCACCTGATCTTCGGCCCGGCCATTGGTCGGCCTCAAATAGAAGGCCTCGAAGTGCGAAAAATCTTTGGTAACCCGGAAGGCCAGCCCGACGAAGCCTCGCGCCGTGGCCGTTGCAGTTGCACCTGGCGCCCCCGCCATCTCCACTTCAATCGTCCCGCTTGAGAAGTCAGTGCCTGAGATCACAACCAGATTCTGGTCGCCCTCGCCGGTGACTTGGATGGATTTGAGGTCACGATAAACCACAGGCTTAATCGTAGTCTTGTGCGGGATGAGCGAATCAGTCGTCTGAAGGGGAAAGCTCTGGGCCAGCAGTAGGAGTGACATCAAATGCATCCCCCCATCCTAGCTTTCGAGCCCGCTTGAATCCATCCTTGTTTCGTTTTGTTGTGACGACCCGGCGACGCTCTGGGGCCAGACACAATTCGGTCTCAATACGCCCAGGCTGGATCAGCGGATGGCGCAACACTCGAGGCAGGCCCGCGGCCAAATCCCCGCGCCAAGCGGCCACATAGCTGAACTTCTCGTCCTCGTATCCAAGGGTGCCGCCCTTCAGCCGGCGGTGTAGGGCGCTACGGTTGAGCCGGGCTGAGAAATGGCACCAGTCGAGATCCTTAGCTGGGCAATCAGCCGCAGATGGGCAGGGAGCCAGAATAGAGGCCCCAAGTTCAATCAGACGTTTGCGCGCCGCAAGAATCCAGTTGAAACCGCGCGGAGTACCCGGTTCAATCAGGATCAGCAGCTGGCCAGCAGCTTTCCACGCCTTCTCCACCAGCAATGAATCACTGCGGCCTTCCCCCAGTGCATAACTGCAAACTACGACATCGTGCACGGGCAAATCTGGAATCTCCTCAAATTTGCTGGTTCTCCAGATGGCATCGGGCAGAACCTGCTTGCCCACATGCACCATAGCCGGCATTTGTTCGATCGCCGTCACCAGACTGAGCGAGGGCCACTGCTCGGTTGCAGCAAGCGAGGCGGCACCGCAGCCCGCACCGAGATCGAGCAGGGATTCCGGTTGAAATTCGATACCCGCCGCCCTGACGGTGATTGCTTCTGCAATCGCTTCGCCTGCGGCAAGATTTGCCGCATAGGTTGCTGGAAACCTTACCGCCAGATACGCAGCAACCAGCAGCTGGTCATCGAGGCGTGGTGCCATCGTATTCCGGCCTGCCCGATACGCCTCAGAAAGGGTCTCGATCGCCGATCTCATCCGTTCTGTCCCGAAACGGTTGGTGAGGATTTCTGCCTCTTGTTGCCAATCAAACATGAGTTGAACTTAGCAGGAACTGAACAGGCCCATCTGGTGTCCAACCCCATAGAGCGGTAAGATCACTGTCAGGAGCCCGGAAATGGCCGAGAACAGTTTGGGATTTCGTAACGAAGGCGGCGAGCCAGCCGCACAGGTATATAAAGACGCGCTCCTTGTGGAAAGACTCCGCCAGGGCGAAGACGAAGCATTCGAAGAATTGCTGCGCACCTATGAAGACCCTGTCTACAATCTGGTCTACCGCTTGCTGAATCAACCAGTAGATGCACCCGACGTGGTTCAGGAAATTTTCGTTAAGGTGTACCGCAATTTGGGGCACTTCCAGGGCAAGTCCACGCTGAAGACCTGGATCTACCGCATTGCTGTCAATGAGGCCTATAATCATCGGCGCTGGTTTAGCCGACATAAGAAGAATGAAGTGGGCATTAGCGCGAGCGACGAGAATCATCTTGGCCTTTCCGACGTCTTGCCGGATCGATGCCGGTCGCCCTTCGATCTGACTGCCGACCACGAAACTCGTGCATTGATTGAAGAAGCACTGCTAAAAATCAATCCTGTCTTCCGATCGGCTGTTGTTTTACGCGATATAGAAGACATGAATTATGACGAAATCGCCGAAGTCCTGCAAATTTCACTTGGCACCGTGAAATCTCGCATCATGCGTGGCCGCGAAGCTCTTCGTGTAGAGCTCGAAGCCATGCTCAAGCCCGCACAGGCATTTGGCTGGTCTGCTCAGGCCGTGACAGGACAATCCTAAAAGGAGGCATCATGCAAAAGGAAAACGCTCACCACGAAGTTCGCGCCCTGCTCAAGGCCTTGCCATCCAGGCGGCCTAATCATGACCTAAGCCTTGCCCTTCAGATCGCTGCCAGCAAGGAGGCCTCCCGCCGCCAGAAATGGGCCAATGCGCCTGTGTTTCTGGTGAGGCTCAACAATAGATTCCAGCTCTGGAAGGCCAACATGATGCGCCCTCTGGCGCTGCCGTGCGCCGGTGGTATCGCAGCAGCTGTTCTGGTTTTCGCAATGTTCATCCAGATCCAGCCCGTTCGGGCCAACGGCCTCGTAGAAGACCGCCCAACCGCCCTCTATACCGATCCGGCTGCAAAGACGCTCGCTCCCTTTGAGCCACCCACGGCCGACGCCGAAGTCGAAGTTTCGATCGACGAGTTGGGCCGCATCGCAGACTACCGTGTCGTCAACGGCAACCCCAAGCTGAACATTGAAGTGCGCCGCAGTGTCGAACGCACCTTGCTTTTCACCGAGTTCACTCCTGCCACCAGCTTTGGGCAGGCGATCCCTTCGAAGCTGCGTCTGACGCTACGCCGTGGCGCTTCAGCGATCACTGTGAAGGGTTGATTTGCCCCGCAAGTTTGGACAACACTTCCTCAGAGACCAGTCGATTCTAGAACGAATCGCGGCTGCCGCCTGCCCGGACGGCGAGAAGGATCTGGTGGTAGAAATTGGCCCTGGGCGCGGTGCCCTCACTCGCTTTCTCCTTCCTCGCGCAGACAAAGTAATCGCCATTGAAGTGGACCCCGCCATGGTCTCTCACCTCGCCCTCTACTTCGTAACTGAGACGCGGCTTGAGGTACGCCATCAGAATGTTCTCGATGCCAACCTGCAGGAATTCGCTCCCTGCGTGATTGCCGGCAACCTGCCCTACTACATCAGTTCTCCAATCGCATCCAAAGTCTTCGAGGCGGCCGGCGCATGGAAGCGTGCTGTCTTTCTAGTTCAAAAAGAAGTTGCCCTGCGCATGGCCGCAGCCCACGGCAATCGCGATTACGGCTACCTGAGTGTCCTGACTCAGGTTCATTCCAAAGCGACGATTCTCTTCAACGTCCCGCCTTCAGCCTTTTCCCCGCCACCCAAGGTCGATTCTGCTGTGATCCTGCTCGAACCCAAAATCTTTGATGCAGCCGAGGCCAAACGTTTTCTCAAATTTGCCTCGCGGGCCTTTGCCCACAAACGCAAGACGCTGCGTAACAATCTGGCCCCTTTCTACGGAAAAGCCGCTATCGACGCCCAGCCTGAAGCCGGTTTGCGAGCCGAGCAACTCTCCCCGGCCCAACTCCAGGACCTCGAGAATCGCCTGTCGGCCATCCCCCCCGATGCTATCCTGAGCGTTTGATGCCACGAGTTCGCTTCGCCCCCTCGCCTACGGGATATTTGCACATAGGCAGCGCCAGAACCTTCATTTTTAACTGGCTTTATGCCCGTCACAATCAAGGCACGATGATCCTTCGTATCGACGATACCGACGTCGAGCGCAATACCGACATCTCCCTCAATTCCATCTTCGACGGCCTGAAATGGTTGGGGCTCAGCTGGGATGAGCAGTACCGGCAAAGTGATCGCATTGAATTGCACCAGCGCCTCGCCTGGCAGATCTTCGCCGCAGGCCACGCCTATCGCGATTTCACCCCCGCCCACCAGGGCGATGACGATCGTGAAGGCCCCGGCACCTGGCTCTTCAATACTGATGCCCGGGAGATGAGCGCCGAGGAATCCCAACGCCGCGCAGACGCTGGCGAGCCCTTTGTCTTGCGCTTCCGCGTTCCCCGGCACGAAGCCCGCTACATCAAATTCCCCGATGCCGTGTACGCTACGCAATCCAAAAGCGTCAACGACATTGAAGACTTCGCACTCCTTCGATCCAACGGTATGCCAACCTACCACATGGCATCCTGCGCCGACGATATCGACCTCAAAATCTCGCACATCATCCGCGGGCAGGATCACTTGTCCAACACCTTCAAGCACATCCTGATTTTTGAGGCACTCGGTGCGCCTGTGCCGGTCTTTGCGCACCTGCCCCTGCTGGTCGCCCCGGACGGCGCGAAACTGTCCAAGCGCAAACATGGCCCTGTCGTCAGCGTCATGACCTACGAAGCAGCAGGCTTTCTGCCTCATGCTTATATTAACTTCCTGTGCTTGCTAGGTTGGAGCCCCAAGAACAACCGCGAACAGATGTCACGGCAGGAGCTGATCGACGTGTTTTCCTTTGAAGGGATCAACCGCTCCAACGCAGTAGTAAACTTCAGCGAAGCCGATCCGATCGACCCCAAGGCCACCTGGCTGAACTCGCAACACTTGCGCTCCATGCCGCTTGAAGAACTCACCCCATTGGTGCGCGAGCGTATCCTCGCTGCTGGCCTGCCGATACCGTATTCTGACGAAGAGTTGCCAGTTGTCGTCGACATCCTGCGCCTGCGTATGTCCACCCTCAATGACTTTGCAATCCTCTGCCGTTCCTTCTTTACAGACGACTGGGAGATGAACCCTGCAGCACTTGAAAAGCTCAATGCCGCAGGTGCGCGCGAAGGCTTGCGTGAGCTAGGGGCACGCCTCGAGGCCACAACAGACTTCTCTGAAGCCGGCATCGAAGCCGAACTCCGCAAGATCGCCGAAGAGCGCGGCCTCAAGGCCGGCATACTGATCAATGGCTCGCGCGCTGCACTTACAGGTCAGCCCGTTGGCCCCAGTGCTTTCCATGTCTTTACTGCGCTGGGCCGCAAGAAATCGATCGAAAGGTTGCTAGCCGTATGAACGTAATTGGGCTCGGTGGATTGCTTGACGATGCCGCCTGCGCACTCGCCGTCGACGGTGCCATAGTTGCCGCCATCGAGCAACGCAAGATTGCCCGGCATCACAACGCGGGTGCTCTGCCCGTAGAGGCCATCGAGGCTACTCTCGCAATCGCGAAACTGCAACCCGCTGACGTGCATCAGGTTGCCATTGCCCGGCCGCTGAGTTCTTCACCAGACAGCCTCCTCAGCCTTCGGGTCAAACAGCTTTTCCCCAACGCCAAACTCCTGATTCTCGACCACCAAACCGCACATGCAGCCAGTGCCTACTACGCCTCCGGGTTCACCAACTCCACGGTTCTTACGCTCGACCGCGCAGGCGACCTCCGTTGCGCTGCTCGTTTTCAGGCAACAGCCGGCAAGCTGGAACTCGAAAAGGAATCCTACTTCCCCGATTCTCTCGGTGATCTGTATGGACGCGTGACCGAGTTTCTTGGCTTCACCTCTCGCGCCGACGAGCACAAAGTGCAATGGATGTCAGCTGCTGGAGATGATCGCTTCGTCGAACTCTTCGAGGCCGTACTCGGCTACAAGGCCGACTCCTGGCCCTCGCTCGATCGCAGCTATTTTGATCGAGACCGTCTTGGTGCCGGGGGCTTCAGTGCCAGGTTCTATCAGGCTCTTGGCTTGCCGGATGGTTCAGCCCCAGAGACATCGCTCCAGCCCCACATTGCCGCTAGCCTCCAGCGGGCAATCGAGCGATGTGCACTGGCCATGGCTGGCAAATCAGAGAATCTTTGCCTCGCAGGAGGCGTTGCCTTTAACGCCTTGCTCGTCCGTGCCTTTGAGGCTTCCGGGCAATTCAAAAATGTCTATGTGCAAGCTGCCGCCGGCAATGCAGGCACAGCTATCGGTGCCGCCTATGCTGCAAGCAATGGCCCCCGCTCTGCCCTCCAAACATTGGCTCTCGGGCCTTCCTACGATTCAGAAGCCATCAAGAAAGTACTTGAAAACTGCAAGCTGAGTCCGAAATTTCTGCTCACCTCTGACGAGTTGATCCATTCTGCTCTGACTGAACTCGCCGAACACCGCATCATCGCCTGGTTTCAAGACCGCATGGAGTTTGGGCCACGCGCCTTGGGCAATCGCAGCATTCTTGCTTCGCCGCTGGATCCTTACGCAACTGAAAACCTCAACAGCTTCATCAAGCACCGCGAAGCCTTCCGCAAATTTGCCGCTTCAGTTCCTGCCGAACATGCATCGCAATACTTTGAGAGCAGCGCCAATGCCGTCAATCTGGCTAGCGTCGCAACCGTGAAGCCCGAATTCCGAGCCCGATTTGCCCCAGCTTTGCTAGGCGAAGACGGTATCCGTCTCCACGTCGTTCACAAGGACGAGAACCCGCTCTTCCACCGGCTCCTGATTGCCGCTGGTGATCGCACAGGCCTGCCTGTCCTCTACAACACCAGCTTTAATCTCTTCGGCGATGCTCTAGTCTGCAGCCCCCGAGATGCCGTCCGTAGCTTCTACTCCAGCGGCATCGACGTCATGTTTGTCGGGCAGTTCTTACTTCGCAAGTAGAGCTTCGATCGCTGAAGCTGCGATCGGGTGATAGTTCTCTTTGTTCTTTGCGAACAAAGCCTTGGCCCGAGCCTTGCCTTCAGACGTCTTTGCCAGTTCCTGGTAGAGCGGCTTGATAAATTTCTGGCGTCCCACCCGGCCCAGAAACTCCTCCAGTGCCCCCTGCGCTGGCGCATACTTGTGGCGAATTGCCAGCAACAACCAGGCATCGAGAATTTCGCTGTTTTTCGACTTCGTGAAAGAGTATTCCTTATCGAGCTTGGCCATCTGCTCTGCTGTCAAAGACTCAGGCATGGCACGCAGAAAGTGCAGCCACTGCTGGGCAACCCATTCCTTGGTGTTCGGAGTCTCCCCTTTTTTCCACTTAGCCACTTCGTCATTGACGGCGTTCAGCAGGAAGGAATCGATCTTGGGCGTAGAGGCTGGAAGACCCGGTTTATAGATCCACTCCTTCACATCGAGCTTCAAATTAGGCAGTTTCTCCTTCAGGTAAGCCTCGAAGGTTGCCGTTGTAATGCTCTGGAAGGCGAAGTGGTCGAAGTACCCGCGCACAAAGGGGTCAAAGCGTTCGCGCCCAATTTCTTCTTCAATCGCGCGCAACATCAAAGCGCCCTTCACATATGGCACCAGAGTTACGCCTTCTTCCGGGTCGCG
>JAPKYY010000319.1 GCA_026394095.1 Acidobacteriota bacterium
TGAAAATGCGCTCAAAAGCCCAAAGCGGCTAAACTATCAGAATGCTCTCCAGGCGCTCCCTCCTAGCCGCCCCCTTCCTCCAGACCTCCCCACGCCCCAACATCGTCTTCGTCCTCGTCGACGACCTCCGCTGGGACGAACTCGGCTGCAGCGGCCACCCCTTCGCCCAAACCCCCAACATCGACCGTCTCGCCCGCGAAGGTACCATGTTCCAGAACGCCTTCGCCGTCACCCCTCTCTGCTCCCCCAGTCGCGCCACCTTCCTCACCGGCCTCTACCCGCACACCAATCAAATCACCGACAACGTCGATCGCAGCCCAGTGAGCCACCGCCTCACCACCTGGCCACGCCTCCTCCACGACTCCGGCTACGAAACCGCCTTCATCGGCAAATGGCACATGGGCGTCGACGATTCCCCCCGACCCGGCTTCAACCACTGGATCAGCTTCCCCGGCCAGGGCGAATCGATCGATCCGCTCCTCAACGAAAACGGCAAAACCGCCCGAGTCAAAGGCTACATCACCGATATCCTCACCGAGCGCGCTCTAACGATAATCCGCACTCCCCGCAAGACCCCCTTCTGCCTCTACCTCTCCCACAAAGCGATCCACCCCACCATCACGCAAAACGCCGATGGCACCGTCACCGGCTTCGGCACCGCCGACGAGTTTATCGCCGCCGACCGTCACAAAACTCTCTACGCCGGCAAGCAAATCCCAAGGCGAGGCAACTACAAAGCAATCCCCAAAAACAAACCGGCGCTAGAGCAAAAGCTCGAAGGCATAGAACCTCTAAGCCCCAACACCGCCACTGACGACGCCACCATCCTCAATCGCATGCGCATGACAAAAGCCATCGATGAAAGCGTCGGCCAAATGCTTGAAGCTCTCCGCGAAACCAACCAGCTCGACAACACCATCTTCGTCTTCACCTCAGACCACGGCTATTTCTACGGCGAACACTGTCTCAACCCAGAACGAAGATTGGCCTACGAAGAAACCATCCGCATCCCGCTCATCATCCGCTACCCCCGCACCGCAAAACCCAACTCAAAGCCAACGCAAATGGTAGCCTCCCTCGACATAGCCCCAACCATGCTCGATCTCGCCGGCGTCCCCTCCTCCCAAAAATTCCAGGGCCAATCCCTCGCCCCGATCCTCAAAGGCCAAAAGCCCAAATGGCGGGACTCACTCATGTTCGAATACTTCAGCGACCGCGTCTTCCCGAGAATCCGCAACATGGGCTACCGTGCGATCCGAACCGAACGCTACAAGTACATCAACTACCGCGATCTCAATGGCGCCGACGAGCTCTACGATCTCAGAGCCGATCCCTTCGAGCTCAAAAACATAATCGCCACAAGCCCCGAACTTCAGCGCCTCAAGGCCCGCCTCAGCGAACTGGAGAAGACAGCCGCCGAATCCCCTCAGCGCTCCACTTCACCCCGTACCCCGGCCCCGTAGGAATCGTAAGCAACCCATCCGCATCCAGTGTCGGCGGCGTCTCAAACAGCTCCTCCAGATAAGGCTCCGGCGTCAAATACTCAACAAATTTGGCGTTCTGAGCCGCTGCCGACAAGTGCAAATCGGCGATCAACCCCACACCCGTATTCCACCCATGCGGCACCACAAGAATATTGTGATCATCCGCATACTGCCCAATCCGGTGTTGCTCGGTAAGCCCGCCTACCTTCGTCACATCCGGCTGCAGAATATCCACTGCCCGCCGCTCGATCCAGGGCAAAAACGATTGCCGTCGCGTCAACACCTCACCCGACGCAATATGCACCGGCGAATGCTTCGTCAGCTCCACATGCCCATCGATATCATCCGGTCGCAACGCTTCTTCAAACCAGGTGACGTCATAGTCCTTCAACATCTTCGCAGTCTCGAGCGCCCACTTATAGCCATGCCCCCAAAACGCATCGCTAGCCCCGGCATCCACCATCAGATAATCGGAATCCCCAATCGCCTCCCGGGCCGCACGAACAATCGCTTCATCCTTCTTCGCCGAGTGCCGTCCAAAAGGCCCCCAGCCCATCTTGAATGCCCGAAACCCCCGAGCCTTCGCCGCCAGCAACTTCTCCCCCATCAGCTCTGGCTCCACCATCAACATACTTGCATAAGGCTGAATCTTGTCCCGGTACTTCCCACCCAGCAGTCGCCAGATCGGCTGCCCAGTCACTTGGCCTAGCAAATCCCAAAGCGCCATATCGATACCCGAGATGGCATGAGTAACGCTCCCCCCGCGTCCCTGCCAGAACGTATTCTGGTGCAGCATCTCCGTGGTCGCTGCCGGGTCAATCGCGCTCGCCCCCTTATACAAAGGCTTGAGCAACTCAAGAGCCGCCGCCACCAGCGGCGCCGAAGTATAAACACTGCCCAGGCTCGTCAGCCCCTCGTCGGTGACAACCTCGACCAGCGTGCGGGTCTGTTCCAGCTCTCCATACCGTGCAGGCCAGTCTTCATAGGCCTTGCCGTAAAGAGGAATTGCGCGGATAGATTTAATTTTCATTTGCGTGCTACTGGTTTTACTACAACACCGTTCTTTACGTCATCTGACGGATTCACAACAACCTGATCGCCTTCGCTCAAACCCGACACTGCTTCCACCTCCGTGCCAAAGTCGCGACCCACTTCGATCTTGCGAAATTGAATCTTGTTTCCCGCTCCTACAACAGCCACAAAAATCCCCTCAGCCCGCGTAACAATCGTGTCTCCGGGTACAAGAATCAACTGCCGTGCAGTGCTGGTTTCAATCACAACCTGCGTATACATCCCCGGCAGCATTGTGCGGCCCGGGTTCACAACATTCACCTCGGCAAGCAAAGTACGGCTCTGATTCTCAAGTGCGTTCGAAGTCCGAATCACGCTTCCAATCAGGCTTGCACGCAATTCAGGCACTTTCACCACAGCCTTCTGCCCCACTTTGATATCTCCGATATTCGACTGCGGCACATTTACAAAAACACGCAACCTCGACATATCGCTCAGCCGGAACAAATCCCGCCCCGCAGCAATTGCCGCCGGAGTAATCAGATTCCCAATAGCGCAATTTCGCTGCGTGATGATCCCGTCCCAAGGAGCAGTCACGCGCTTGAAGTCAAACAACTGCGTCACCCTTGCCACTTCTGCCGTCTGTGCCCGGATCGCCTCATCCGCTGCCTGCAGATTGGCCTCTTGTGCCTTCACATCAGCCTTGCGTGCATCAAACACTGCCGTCTTCTCATCAAGGTCAGCCTTGGCAACAATCCCGCTTGTCACCAACTCCTTGGATCGGCCATAGTTCACCTCAGCCAGTTTTGCCGTCGCTTTGGCCTGATCGATCGCCGCCTTTACCTGCAATGCCGCCGCTCGCAATTGCTCCAGCCGCGCCTTGGCTGTTCGCAGTTGTTGATCCAGTTCCGGGGAGTCGATCTCAACCAGAAGATCACCCTTCTTTACGACATCCCCGATATCCACCTTGCGAGTAACGATATAGCCTTCAGCCCGCGCATAAATCGGAGTCTCCCCAATAGCGCCGACATTCCCAGGCAACACAATTTCGCGCACCGGCTTCGACAGCTTCACCTTGGTAGTCGTAACGGCCAACCGCTCCTCGGCATTTGATTTCGCCTCGGCCTCGATCATCTGGATCCGCGCATTCCGCGGTGCCCAGCCAACATAAAAAACTGCGCCCGCCAGTAGGCCCAAAAGTACCAGGATGCTCAGTGCCCGAATCATTGTGTGTCCTCAGTTTCGTAAAACGCCGGCGCTGTCTTTCGCAGACTGCTATACACCAGCGGCACGATGAACAACGTGGCCACCGTAGCAACAATCAAGCCCCCGATTACGGCCCGGCCCAGCGGGGCATTCTGTTCGCCGCCTTCGCCCAGGGAAAGGGCCATGGGCAGCATGCCTATGATCATGGCAAGCGCCGTCATGAGTACCGGACGCAGACGGCCCACGCCCGCTTCCCATGCCGATGAAAACGGATCATTTCCTTGCTCCAGATGGGTCCGGGCAAAAGATATCACTAGAACGGAATTTGCCGTTGCAACCCCCAGGCTCATGATGGCGCCCATCAGGGCCGGAACACTCAAGGTGGTCAGCGTCAGATAGAGT
>JAPKYY010000365.1 GCA_026394095.1 Acidobacteriota bacterium
GAAGCGCGAATGTAGGTTGCCTGCTCGGAGATGATGTCGAGCTTGATGCCGGGAGGTAGCTGGCCCTGCATCTCTTTCAGTTTCTTTTGGAGGGCGTCGACGACCTTGACGGTGTTTACGCCGGTCTGGCGGCGGATCTCGATGAGCACAGCGGGAGTGTTCTTGTAATAAGCGAAGCTGCGGCGTTCAGCAGTGCCGTCTTCCACCTGGCCGATGTCGCGGATGCGGATCGGGGAGCCATTGACGTTTTTGACGATGATGCGGTCGAAATCTTTGATCGATTCAACACGGCCGAGGGTGCGGACGCCGAGTTCAGAACTACCTCGTACGATGCGACCACCAGGAGCTTCGACGTTTTCGGTCATTACGGCGCTCTGGATCTGCTGTGCGCTGAGGGAGTAGGCGTTCATCTTGTCGATGTCGAGGTAGACATTGACCTGGCGGCTGGTGCCGCCCTGAACGTCGACGATGCCGACACCGTCTACGGTTTCCAGACCACGGCGAACGGTTTTGTCGGCAATTTCAGTGAGGTCGCGCACGGGGCGCGAGCCGGAAAGGGAGACGCGCATGATCGAGTCAGCGTCGAGGTCGCTCTTAGTGACGGTGGGAGCGAGAGCGTTGGGGGGGAGCTTGCGCTGAGCGGCGGAGACTTTCTCGCGGACGTCGTTGACGGCTTCGGCAATGTCGCGGTCGAGGACGAAGTTGATCTGGAGGTTGGCCGAACCTTCGGTGACGCGGGCGACCATTTCGTCAATGCCAGCTACAGAGGCGATGGCTTCTTCCATAGGGAGGACAACCTGGGAGACCATTTCCTCGGGGCTAGCGCCGGGGAGGTTGATTCGCACGTTGACCGTGGGGACGTCTGATTTGGGGAAGAGGTCCACCCCGAGGTCCATAAAGCTAAAGACACCCATCACGACGAGGAACATGATGAGCATCAAGGCAAAGACTGGACGCTGAACGCAAATTTCGCTTAAACGCACGAGTTCGAACTCCTTAGAAGATTAAGATGATTGTAGCGAGAGCAAAAGTTACTTTTCATGAAGATTGCATATTTGTTTCCAGGACAGGGCTCCCAGTTTGCCGGGATGGGGAAGATGTTGGCGGATGAGTTTCCGGTTGCGAGGGAGACTTTTCGGGAAGCGGACGAGGCTTTGGGGTTTGCTTTGTCGACCCTTTGCTTTGAGGGACCTGAGGAAGATTTGAAGCTGACGGAGAATACGCAACCCGCTTTGGTGGCCACCAGTGTCGCGGCTTTGCGGGTATTGCGGAGCCTGGGAGCGACTGAACCCGCGCTTGTTGCCGGACACAGTTTGGGGGAATATTCGGCGCTGGTTGCGGCGGGCAGCCTCGATTTCGCTGATGCATTGCGGCTGGTGAGGAAGCGCGGGCAGTATATGCAGGCGGCGGTGCCACCGGGCGTTGGAGCCATGGCGGCGATTCTGAAGATGCCGTCGGAGGCGCTGGACGGAGTACTTGCCGAGGCGGCGCAGGGTGAAGTGGTAACGGCGGCGAATTTCAATTCCCCGGACCAGATCGTGATTGCCGGGAATAAGGGTGCTGTAGAGCGAGCGATGGAGCTAGCGAAGGCGGCCGGGGCGAAACGGTGTGTGCCGCTGCCGGTGAGCGCGCCCTTCCACTGCCCGCTAATGACTCCGGCGCAGGTAATGCTGAAAGCGGACCTCGACGCGACGACCTTCCACGGGCTGAGCATACCGCTGGTAAACAACTGGCAGGCTCGGGTGATCCAGAGTGGGGCAGATGCAAGGGAGGGGCTATATGAGCAGGTTCCGAATTCTGTGCGCTGGGTAGAGACGGTGCAGTTGCTGGCTAGCCTTGGAGTGACGCATACGATCGAAGTGGGAGCAGGCAAGGTATTGTGTGGCCTGGTTCGCAACATTGACTCGACACTGGTGGCGCTGAACTTTGGGTTGCCTGCCGATTGGGCGCTGCTTGAGGCGAGCCGCACGATTGAAGCCGAAGGGTAGTTCATGGTTTGGGCTTCTTGACGGGATCTTTGGGGGCAGCTTCGTGGACGCGGTCTTTGTAGACGCCTTTGAGGGCACCGCCCAGGTGTAGGGTACCTTCGCCGTATTTGTCTTTTAGCTTGTCTGTGGCTTTGAGGGCGGCGCGCCATTTGTTGTCCGCTTCGCCAGTGAGGAGGCTGGGCTGGGGGGCGTGATCGGTGAATTGGGAGACGTGGACGCCGAGAAGCCGGACCTTGCGGCCCTTGGGCCAGTTGGTGTCAAAAAGATTCAGGATGGCAACGACCGCATCGCGATCGATGTCGGTGGGGTCGCCGAGGGATTTGGCGCGGGTGATGGTTTCGAAACCTTCAAAGCGGAGCTTGAGCTGGACGGTGCGGGCGTGGAAGCCGTGGTCGCGGAGGCGCTTCATTACCTTTTCGCAGAGACGGACGAGGGTGGCACGGAGTTGTTTGTAGTCAGCTGTGTCTTCAGTAAAGGTGTGCTCGTGGGAGATGGACTTGGGGTCGTCGCTGGAGCCAATTTCGGAATCGAACCAGCCGCCGGCGTCTTTGCCCTGGGCTTTGCCGGCGAGGGCGAGGCCCCATTTGCCGAAGCGGTCCAGCAGAAATCGTTCGTCGAGTTGGGCGAGGTCGCCGATGCGTTTGATGCCTATGGTGGCGAGTTGTTTTTCGGTGACTTTGCCGACACCGGGGATGCGTTTCACCTCGAGCGGGGCGAGCCAGTTGGCTTCGGTGCCGGGGACGATCCAGAGGATGCCGTTGCGTTTGGCCTGGTCTGAGGCGATCTTCGAGACCAGACGACTCGTTGATATTCCGATCGAGTAGTTGAGGTTGGTCTTGGCGGTGATGGCTTCGTGGAGGCGGTGAGCGGCCTGGAGGGGAGGGCCCCAGAGGCGTTCGCAGCCGGTCATGTCCATATAGGCTTCGTCGATGCTGGCCATGTCGACCAGAGGT
>JAPKYY010000154.1 GCA_026394095.1 Acidobacteriota bacterium
TGTCGCCATCGTCGTATTGATCCTCTTTGCCAGCTATATGAGTAACCCCCGGCCAGAGCGCATGCTCTGGCCGTTTGTGATCTCGCTCACCTTCTCTACTTTTATCGGCACCCTCGCCTGGCTGGTTCTTCCGAAGGCTGCTCCACACCTGACGGGGTCTTCAATTACACGCTGGCTGCAGATTCTTGGCATGCTGAGCCTGATCAGTTGGGCCGGGGGGACAATGGCTTACACCGTTATGGTTTTGCAGCCCTTCGTCGACCTGCGGCTTGGTTATGGCAGATCGATGGTGACTTGCCTCGTCTTCACACTGAGCATCGGTTGTATTACCTACATCGTCGAAGAAGCCCGCAACCGCGTACAAGCGACAACATTGCAATTGCGAACCCGGGAACTCGAACGCGAGCGCGCACTTAAGGCCGCGGCTGATGCCAAACTGCAAAGCCTTGAATCGCGAATTCACCCTCACTTTCTTTTCAACACGCTCAACTCTATATCGAGCCTGGTGCGATCCAATCCAGCCGAAGCCGAGGCGCTGATTGAGCGGCTGGCTGCACTCCTGCGCTTCTCGCTCGATCGCCACGGTAACCTCGTCAGCCTCGCCGACGAGATCCAAATCACGCGCGACTATCTCGATATCGAGAAGGCCCGCTTCGGCGAGCGGTTGCGCTACAGCTTCGAGATCCCCGAGGAGCTGCACGGTGCTCTGGTGCCCGCGATGTCGCTTCAGACTCTGGCCGAGAATAGCGTCAAGTATGCCGTCGGCGCCCAGCGCCAGGGAGCTGAGATCTACGTTCGTGCCAAGCGCCAAGGCAAAGAAATCGAACTTGAAGTCAGCGATACCGGCCCCGGATTCTCGCCCGATAGTCTGCCGAGCGGGCATGGCCTCGACACGCTCAAGCAACGCCTCGATTCACACTTCGGCGAGGCAGCATCGCTGTCGACTCGAAGACTGGATCCGGGAATGGAGGTCGCCTTCCGGATCCCGTGCTAACCGCCTACCTGCTGGACGATGAACATCTCGCGATCGAGCGCCTGACTCGCATGCTGGGCGCAGACTCGCGCATCCAGATCCTGGGTGCATCTCAGGACCCGGTCGATGCAATCGAAGCAATCGACAGGTTGCAACCGAAGCTGCTCTTTCTCGATATTCAGATGCCTGAGCTCGATGGATTTGCGGTGCTGCGCCGACTGGCGCACCAGCCTCTGGTGATCTTCACCACAGCTTACGATCAATACGCATTGCAGGCCTTTGAGACGAACTCAATCGCCTATCTGCTCAAGCCCGTAGAGGCTGCCAAACTCACTCAGGCGATCACCAAGGTAGAAGCTATCCGTGGGGGCCAACAACCCGCACCCAACATCGCGAATCTGTTGAGCCAGCTTGCTACCAAACTCACGCCAGTCTACCCGGAGCGCATCAGCTCTAAAACGGGCGACCGCACTGAGTTCATTGATCTAAGCCGTGTCACTCACTTCTATGCGGAAGACAAGCTCACCTTTGCGGCTACAGAAGCCAAGAGCTACATCATCGACCAAACGATCGCAGAGCTGGAAACCCGCCTCGACCCGGCACAGTTCTTTCGCATCCACCGCTCAACGCTGGTGAACCTGGCTTATGTAGCGGAGCTTTACACCTACTTTGGCGGCAAGCTAATGCTGCGGCTCAAGGACGCAAAGAAAACAGAGCTCACCACTTCGAAGGACCGTGCCCGCGAGCTCCGCGAGAAGCTCGGCCTTTAGTCAGCTCGCAGCGTAATGGCCGGATCGATCGCCGCGGCTCTTCGGGCCGGGATCCAGCCAGACACGAGGCCCGTCAAGAGGAAAACAAGCGCGACGCCGGCGAATACCACGGGGTCTGTCGCGCTGGTTGCAAAGAGCAACGTCGAAAGGGTCTGGGCAAGCGCCAGCGAGACAATCGTGCCCAAGACGATGCCTATGGCAACCAGCATGAGACCCTGCCGCTCGATCATCAGCAGTACATCTAGTGGCCTGGCGCCAATCGCCATGCGGATGCCAATTTCGCGTGTTCGCTGAGAGACGGTGTAGGTCATCACACCCACAAGGCCGATCAATGCCAGCAAGAATGCTACACCGGCAAAGATCGCCATCACCATCAGCGTAAAGCGTTCACGGCCAAGTGACAGATTTACAGTCTCTTCCATCGTCTGTATATTCCAGACGGGCTGTGAATTGTCCGCTTGCAGGATTTCACGGCGCATGACCTGTGCCATTTCCGCTGCATCACCTTTGGCTCGCCCAATCACGCTAAAACTAGGCGCACCGGGCAAGAGGCCTGGCCCCTGATAGTAGGCACCATAAACCTGCGAGTTCGAGGGTTTGTCGACGCCCAGATTTTTGACATTTGATACCACTCCTACGATCACGCGCCAGTTTGGCGGCTGGCTAAAGCCAATCTCCATGCGCTTGCCGACAGGGTCTGTATTCGGGAAGTGAGTTTTCACGAAATGCTCATTCACTACTACGGCCAGAGGCGCTCCCACTTTGTCGCTGTCTGTCAACACACGCCCTCGCTTGAGTGCAATGTGCATTGATTCGAAATAACCTGGAGTCACAGTGAAGAAATCGGCAAGCGGGGCTGTAGCCACCGTTGGCATCGGCGCACCCTCCACCCGCATGATGTATCGGGCATTGCCCTGAAGCGGCAAATCGGTAGAAATTCCGACTGCTTCGATTCCAGGCGTTTGCTTCAGGCGGGCTACGATATCGCGGCCAAACTGAATCTGCTTCTCTACGCTGGCGGCATACTTTGAAGGCAATGGAGTCACGCGCATTGTGATTACATGTTTTGCGTCAAAGCCAAGATCGACGTTGGCCAGCTCATAGAGACTGCGGATCAATAGCCCTGCGCCGGTCATCAATACAAGCGCTGCGGCCACTTGGGCCACAACAAGCGCACTGCGAAATCCGCTCTTGCCGGCAGAACCTTTGGCACGGCCGCAGGGCGGGCAAGACTCCGAAGAGCAATGCCGTCAACGCTACGGCCCCAAGAGCAAAGAGCAAAACCCTGCCGTAGAGGGCAACCTGATCCACGCGAGGCAGAGTCTTGGGGGCAAAGCGCTGAAAGGCCTCTAAGCCGAGGTATGCAAGGCCAATGCCAAGCGCTCCTCCGCCGGCGGACAAAACAAAACTCTCAACCAGCATCTGCGATATGAGATTCCAGCGGCTGGCCCCCAGCGATACTCTCACTGCCATTTCTTGCTGGCGGGCTGCGCCGCGGGCCAGCAGCAGATTGGCCACATTCGCGCAGGCAATTGCGAGTACGAAACCCACCGCTCCCAGCAGGGCCATCAGAGCGGGCCGGATGGGGCCGGTGATGTCTTGCATCAGCGGGGTCACATGACTCTTGATGTCGGCGTTGAACTCGGGAAAGCGCTCGGCCATGCCGCTCAGAATCGAGCTAAGTTCTGTGCGTGCCTGTTCCAGTTCTACCCCCGGCTTTAGCCGTCCTAGCCCAACCAGACTGTGCAAGTCACGCCGGGTTTTGTCAAAGCCTTCCAGTACAAGCGGTGCCCAGATCTTCGACTTGGCGGGGTAATCAAAGGTCTCCCCAGCCACACCTACCACCACTCGTGGACGCCCATTGAGGTTGATCTCGCGCCCCACAATCTTTTCATCTGAAGCGAAACGATCTCTCCACAGGCCATAGCTCAAGATCACGGCTTGATCTTGTCCTTCCCGGTAGTCGTCTACAGTGAAATCCCGCCCTCGGGCGAGCTGGACTCCAAAGAGTTTGAACCAGCCCTCGCTCACCTGCACGCCAACGTAGCGTTCTGGATCCGCTGTAGGCGAAATCAAAGAAAAGGGGCTGTTTCTAAAAGCAACCAGATCTGCCGTTTTGGCCTGAGCTCGATAGTCGTAGAAGTTGCCGGCAGCCAGCGGAATCGCGTCTCCGCTGCGCTTTACCAGCTTCTCCCGCACCTGGATGATGCGTTCTGGCTCGGCAAAGGGCAGCGGCTTCAGCAAAATCCCGTCCACCACGCTGAACATGGCGGTGTTAGAGCCGATGCCAATTCCTAAT
>JAPKYY010001050.1 GCA_026394095.1 Acidobacteriota bacterium
TCCACAGCTGAAGGCAGATTCCTCAACACCAAACCGCTCCTCGGTGGCGATCAGGTATTCCACATAGCCCAGGATCGCTTCGGCAAGTTCTGGTGCACCACCCGAATGGGTCTCGCTCGCTTTTCGCGGAAACAAGCTTTGGCCGCTCTCAGCCAGTCCAGCCTTCAGGTTGAGCGCTACGGCGAAGCTCAATCTCTCCCCACCACCAACTTCGGCCTCGTTACCTCCGCCTCCGGCGCAACAGATCCCCAGGGCCGCATGTGGTTTCCTGGCCTCCAGGGCCTCGTTTCGGTCAACCCCGCAGACTTTGAATCCACCCCCCGCCCTCCAGCTCCCTTAATACTCGCCATCAACACTGACGGCACCCCGCGCGATCTCAACCGCCCGCAAAATATCCCGCCGGGGCTCAAGAAAATTGAATTCGTTTTCCAGACCATCCGTCTCGACTCTCTCGGTGGAGATTTCTGCCGCCTCAAAATGCAGGGTTTTGACCCGGACTGGATCCCTTGCAATGAAAGCCGCACTGCCCAATACACCAACCTCAGTCCCAGTAATTATGAGTTCCTGCTTCAAACTTCCAGCCAGGCAGATCAGTGGAACGGCAAGCAACTCAGCATCCCTCTCACCATCGAAGCCGCCTATTACCAACTCCTGTGGGTTCGCATCCTCGCCCTCCTCTCCGTCTGCGCTTTCGTTCTGCACCGCTACAATCTCTCGCTCAAGCGCACCCGCCTCCTCGAAGAAAAGGTCGAAGAAAGAACGGCAGAACTCGAAAGCGCCATGCTCGCCGCCCAGTCGTCCAACCGCGCTAAGACCGAGTTCCTCGCCACCATGAGTCACGAGATCCGCACCCCCATGAACGGCGTTCTAGGCGCTGTCCAGATCCTCAACGGCTCTCCGCTAAACTCCGATCAGCAGAAGCTCGTCAACGTCATCCGCCAGTCCGGTGAAGACCTGGTAGGCATCGTCGATGACATTCTCAGCCTCTCAAAAGTAGAAGCAGGAAAACTCACTCTCGAGAAGACAACAGTGTCCATCCCGGCCCTCTGCGAGAACCTCGTTGCCCTCTTTCGGCCCAAAGCCGAAGCCAAAGGCATCCAGCTCAGCGTCGCGCTCGAAGATTCCGCTCCCACCCAAATCCTCAGCGACCCCCAACGCCTCCGCCAGATCCTCCTAAACCTCATCGGCAACGCCGTCAAGTTCACCGAGCAGGGTCATGTCCTCCTGCGCGTAAACAGCGACCCCGCCGCACAAACCATCTGCTTTCACATTGAAGACACCGGCCTCGGCATCCCCAAAGACAAAATCGCAACCCTCTTCGACCCCTTTGTCCAGGCAGACTCATCCACCACGAGGCGCTTCGGCGGCAGCGGGCTCGGTCTCGCTATCGTCCACCGCTTCGTTGAAGCAATGAAGGGCTCGATAGAGATCGAAAGCGAACCCGGGCGCGGCTCGAGCTTCCGCGTCCGCTTCCCCCTCGAAACCGCTCCAGACATGCTCGAGCCACTCCAGCCAACCCAAACCCCTGAGGCCACCTTCGCTGGCCTCAGGGTCCTCATCGCCGAAGATAACCCAGTCAACCAGATGGTCTTCGAGCGCATGCTCATTCGTCTGGGCTGCCATGTCCGGATAGCAAAAAACGGGCGAGAAGCCCTCACGATCCTTCGCGAAGAGTCAGCAAACCTGATCCTCATGGATTGCCAGATGCCAGAACTTGACGGCTATCAGGCCACCACCGAAATCCGCTCCTGGGGTGGCATCTACGAGAATCTCCCCATCATCGCCCTCACCGCCAGTGCCATGCTCGAAGACCGCCAGCGTTGCCTCGACGTCGGCATGAACGACTTCCTCAGCAAACCACTCATCCTGGCCACCCTCCAGGAAAAACTGGCCCATTGGAGCAAACCCGCCGCTCAAGCCACGTTGCTTGAGTAACAATATAGGCATGACCCCGGAGCATGCCCTTGCCGAGGCTGGCCGTGATTTTTATCAGCGAGGCTGGGTACTCGGCACCAGCGGCAACTTCAGTTCGCTCATCGATTCCCACCCCCTACGTCTCCTCATCACCTCCAGCGGCAAGAGCAAAGGCCACCTTGGGGCAGAAGACTTCGTTGTCGTCGATGACAATTCTTCCCTCGTCGCCGGGCAAGGCAAGCCCTCTGCCGAAACCAGCCTCCATATCGAGATCCTTCGTCAGCGTCCCGCCGCCTCGGTTCTCCACACCCACTCGGTTTGGTCTACGATTCTGTCTCAGCTCGCTTACCCTGCCGGATATCTCGAGATCAGCGGCTACGAAATGCTCAAAGGTTTGTCAGGCGTCACTACCCATCAGCACATAGAGCGCCTGCCAATTCTGGACAACTCTCAGGACTACCCCAGCCTCACAGCACAACTCTCCGCCACACTCCAGCAATACCCTGCTGCCCACGGCGTACTCTTCCGCCGCCACGGCCTCTACACTTGGGGAAGCGATATAGCCGAAGCACGCCGCCACGTCGAGATACTCGAATTCCTGCTAGAAGCCGTGGGCCGTGAATTATCCTTGTCTCATGATCCTCACGCTCGCTGAATCCAACCGGACCCTCACCGATCCCGCTGAATCCCTTGCCATCCTCAATTCCATAGGCATCGAATACGAAGAGTGGCCCCTCCATCCCAGCCTTTCCACAACTGAAACAACAGCCCGGATTCTCGAAGCCTACGCCCGCGAAATCGATCAGTGGAAAATCCGCGGAGGCTACACCACCGCTGACGTGATCGACGTATACCCGGAAACGCCCGGCCTCGCAACCATGCTCGCCAGGTTCAGCCGCGAACACTGGCACGATGAGGATGAAGTGCGCTTTGTCCTTGAAGGCCATGGCCTCTTCCACATCCATCCCGCTTCCGGCCCCGTCGTTTCCCTCGAACTCTTCCCCGGCGATCTCATCCGCGTCCCCAAGGGCACTCTTCACTGGTTCGACCTCTGCGCAGACCGCCGCATCCGCGCCATCCGCCTCTTCCAGGACCCCTCAGGCTGGACGCCCCACTACTCTGAATCCGGCATCGATTCAAAGTTCCAACCCCTCTGCTTCGACTCCCATCACCATGACCTACCTGCTTGACATCGAAGGCACTTGCCTGCCTGTCTCCTTCGTCTACCAAAGCCTCTTTCCCTACGCACGGCAACAACTACTCGCCGGCGCCACCCTCACCGAAGCCGAAGTGGCGGGTCTGAATCAGGAGCGCAAAGCGGACCCCGATGCTCCCACCGGCGATATCAACTACCTGCTCTGGCTCATGGACCAGGACCGCAAGTCCAC
>JAPKYY010000227.1 GCA_026394095.1 Acidobacteriota bacterium
ACGTACGAAGGCTGATACTGGTGAGGAAAGGTCTTCGATCTCTTCAAAACTCTCCGGAAGACAATGCGTTTGCCGGTCTTCCATCACCTGCAAACGATGCTCCAGATGACGCAAAAACTCATAGGCTTCGATCAGAGCAAAATACTCTGACGACGAAATCAACCCTTTGTCATGCAATCGGGCCAGAGCGATCATCGTGCTCGTCGTTCGCACCCAGGCCTGCCGCCCGCCGTGAAGCCGCTGCAGACACTGCACCAGAAATTCGATATCCCGAATCCCACCCCGCGTCAGCTTTACATCGATCGCCCCGCCATTCAGTTTCCGGTTCGAAAGCTTTTCGTTCCACCGCACCCGCGTTTCGCTCACTGCTTCGATTGCAGAAAAGTCTGTAGTCGTGCGGTAGGTCAACGGTTCGACAAACTCAATCAAGCCCCGGCCCGTCTCCCGCTCACCGGCGCAAACCCGCGCCTTGATCATCATCTGCAGTTCCCAATCGCGCGCCCTGGCCCGGTAATATTCTTTGGCGGCCTCAAGCGAAAGCGCAATCTCCCCCAGGCTCCCTTCCGGCCTCAGCCGCAAATCCACCCGGTAGCAAATCCCCTCCGCCGTGTATGCTCCCAGAAAATGCGTTTGCCGCTGCGCCAGCTTCTCAAAGAACTCCTTGTTGCTAAGCTCTGCCGCCCCATCGGTATGCCCGCTCCCCGCATATACGTACATCAGATCGATGTCTGAGCTGTAGTTCAGTTCGTTGCCGCCCAGCTTCCCCAGTGCCAGAATGCTGCACCCGCAAACACTTCCGTCCCCCAGACGCGGAACCCCATAAAGCGCCTCTGCCTCGGCCCGAATCTTCTCATAGCTCCACCCGAGAATCGCATCGGCAAGTGCCGAAACTTCGGCCGTCGTCTGCGCCAGCGTCGCATGCCCCAACACATCACGCAACAGGATCCGCGTCAGGCACCGCCGCCGGAATGCTGCCAGCGCCAGATTCTGGAAGGGCAACTGGTCCAGCATCGCCCGAAAATCATCGTCGTAGAAATCCCGCTCCAGCGTCAGCGTTTCCAGCCAATCCGGGTGCTGCCGCACCTCTTCAAAAAGGACGCGGCTGTGCAGTTTCAGGATTTCTTCGTGCGGACGGAGCAAGGGTTAGACGACCTGGGCCAAAAGTGTAATGTTATCACCGGGAAAGAGCGGCCCGGCCTTGAGCACACGCGCATACCAGCCGCCTCGGCCCTCGAGTTTCAGTAATTTTTGGATCTTCTCAATCCCCACTTCGTTATAAACGTCCAGCGTCCGGCACGGCTCGCGCAGTTTGGTCAATTCAATCTCGCAAAGAGAACCCAGTCGATACTGCTGCCCGGCCTGCATTCGCCGGTAATCCAGCCCTGTCGTGGTCAGGTTCTCTCCCAAAGCTCCGGCAAAGAGCCGGTAACCGAGCGCATTTAGCTCATCGACTACTTCCTGCCCAATCAGCAGCAAAGCTTGCTTTGGCCCTCCATGATATTTCGGATTCCGCCAGGAATCCCCGTCCAGTCCGCGCGGCGTGAGGCTCCCCGACAGAACGGCCCGCTTGGGAATTCCGCCGGGTGAGATATTGATCTGGCTTATTTCTCCGGTCATAGCTTTCTTTCCATTATCCGAATCAATCGCCTCCATAAAAATAAAGGATCGGCTACGAATGATTCGTGACGCTTGGATTCAAGGGTTTTGAAGTTCTATAATCGAGCATCGGCCTTGTGCCGAGGTTTGTCTATGTTGGGTCTCGAACCCGGTACTTGCGTCTCCGTTGACCGCCCGGATCTCATGTTCGAATTTGATTTGCTCAACAGCCAGCATCCTACCTACTCAATCGAGGGAATGAATGTCTAACGATCTGCGTAATTTTTTATCGCTCTCCTACGGGGAGCTGGAAGACCTGAACCTGGCCGCGAAGGAGCAACGCAAGAATCGCGTATCCCCCGACGTGATCCGGGAAGAGCGCCTCAAGTATTTGACGGACGAAAAGCGCATTAAAGCTGTCACCGTCATGTTCAGCGACCTCGAAGGCCGCCTCCACACACTCGACTACGACAAGAAGTTCTTGATCGGTAGCTACGATAACTTGACCTTCGACGGTTCTTCGATCCGCGGCTTTACCGCCCAGCGCGAGAGCGATCTCCGCCTCGGAATGGATTGGAGCGCTTTCTATTGGGGCCCGGCCGACGTTTTCGGCTCAGGCAAAGTATTGCTCTTTAGCGAAGTCATCGACAAAGACGGTTCCCCCTACGGCGCCGACCTGCGTGGCGTCCTCAAGCAATACGCAAACAAGCAGTATGAAAAGAATGGCTACTCGCTCCACGCCGCCAACGAAATCGAAGGCTTCCTCTTCCAGGGCGTCGATGCCGAGCGTCACTATCACGAAACCGGCAAGTTTGAATACGTAAACACCGGTGGCTACTACCACTCGCTCCCCGGCGATTTGCTCCGCACCTTTATCGACACCTGCGCTGAAGTCCAGCGCGCCATGGGTTTCCAGAACGAAAAGGACCACCCGGAAGTCGCTCCCTCGCAGTTCGAAATCAACTACAGCTACGGCGACGTCGTCACCGCAGCCGACCAGATCCAGATCTACAAGTTGATCGCCCGCCAGGTTGCCACCAAGATGGGCCTCACCGCCAGCTTCCTGCCCAAGCCCGTCGTCGGCGTTAACGGCAGCGGCATGCACACCAACGTTTCCATCACCAAGGGTGGCAAGAACATCTTCTATGACGCCAAGGGCGAAGAGAAGATCAGCAAGACTGCATGGCAGTTCATTGACCGTATCCTCACTCACGGCAACGACATCTGCCTGCCGCTCAATGCCAGCGTCAACGCCTACCGCCGCCTCGATCCTCACTTCGAAGCTCCCAACCAGATCAAGGCCTCCGCTACCGATCGTGGCTCGATGGTTCGTATCCCCATCGGCAACGAAAAGAGCGCCCGCGTCGAAGTCCGCTCCGTCGGCCCCGATGCCAACCCCTACCAGGTTCTCTACACCGTCTTCAAGACCGGTATCGACGGCGAAATCGCCAAGATCAAGAACCTCCGTCAGGCCGACCGCTACCTGCCCGACAACATCTACACCGCAATTGACAACTTCCGCAACGCCTCCTGGACGACGGAACTCGTCGGTGAAGACGTCAAGGCTCGTTTCGCTGACCTCAAGCAAGCCTCAGCCGACCGCTGCGCCCGCCAGTTGGGCACGGTTGTTAAGGCTGCTGAAGTCCAGTTCCACCACGAAGTCTACAATCAGTACCTCTGGAACCAGTTCTAAACTGGCCCCAGTCACAAACTACAAAGCCCCCGGTCGCAAGACCGGGGGCTTTGTCATTGCAGAGTCTTGTAGATGGTAAGCAGGCCGGTATTCGGGTCTGCTTCAATCCGCTCCTGCGCGTTTCGCGGATTTGGG
>JAPKYY010000915.1 GCA_026394095.1 Acidobacteriota bacterium
CGGCCGCCGCCGGGAGGCTGTGCATAGCTAAGTGCCGGAAGCAATGTGATTGCCGCGGCGAGGACGAACTTGGTAATTGTGTTCCGCATGATTCGATTCTGCTCCCGTCTCGTAAAGCCTTTGTGTGAATTGCGCCAAAAAGTGTAAAGGTTGGGTAAAAGTCCCACAAACTCTTCTCTGGAGTGATTAAGCTTAGGCTGGAAGAGCATGAGCGAAACTCCGCTGTTGATTATCGATGACGATGTGAAGCTGGCGCGGCTTCTCAAGGACTATCTGACTCCACTCGGCTACGAGGTGGATGTTGTGCACAATGGCTCCGCAGGACTCAAAAAAGCCCTCGAAATGCCCTACTCGGCCGTAATCCTCGATGTGATGCTGCCGGGCATGAACGGCATGGAAGTACTCCGGGAACTCCGCCGCGTGAGTGACGTCCCCGTCCTGATGTTGACTGCACTGGGGGATGAACCTGACAGGATTGCCGGGCTCGAAGTCGGTGCTGACGACTATGTGCCCAAAACATTCTCAACCAGGGAACTGCTGGCCCGTCTCCGCGCCGTCCTGCGCCGCAGCCAAATGAATGCTCGAGTCCGGATGGAAGCCGAGAGCAGCGTCATCGTCGGCGAATTGAAGATTGATGTTGAGGCTCGCACCGCAGAACTCCGTGGCGAACCGTTGGTCTTGACCCCAATCGAATTCGACATGCTGCTAAGTCTTGGCCGTGCTGCAGGTCGAGTGAAGTCGAGAGAGCAACTGCTGCTTGAAGTTGCCGAGCGAGACTTTGAAGTTTTCGATCGATCCATCGACGTTCATATCTCTTCCCTCAGGCGCAAACTTGGTGACGACGCCAAGTCTCCGCGCTGGATTGAGACTGTGCGCGGAGCCGGTTATCGCCTGAAGAAGTCTGGAGCCGATGCATGATCGCTCAACCCAGATTCCGGTTGACCACCCGAATTCTCCTGCTTGCCCTCGGCAACATCACTTTGCTTGCGCTAATGTTCCTTGCCTTTGTGCGCTGGCAACTGGGCCAGGACTTTGAGAGCTTCCTCATGACGACCGCACGAGAGCGAATCTTGTCTGAAACACGAAGTATTGCACTCGAGATGCGGGACAGTGATGCCTCCACATGGAATCAGATTCTCGCCGACCACAGTGCAACACACGGAGTTACTTTTGCACTCTACCGTGGAGAGGCAGAACAGGTAGCCGGCCCGAAATTGAATCTCCCTCCCGAACTCAAGGAGCGCATGATGGCAGGCCCACCTCCGGGACGCGGCCGCCAATGGGATGGCCCTCCTCCCCCAGCCAGAGTGCTGGCAGCCATGGGAGCGGGCCCCTTTCTGTTGAGTGCCTCCAGAGGAGAGTTCAACTATTGGGTCTCGATGCGGACCTTTGTCCCCTCTGTTGGCGAAGGTGGGCGCCCCGCAAGAGGTCTGCTCGTAATTGCTTCCCCAAACCTTCTTACCAACCCTTTCTTCTTTCAGCTCGGGCCTTGGCTTCTGATCGGTTTTGTTGCCGTCGGTGTCAGTCTCCTCTGCTGGCTTCCTTTGGTTCGCGGCCTGACTCAATCCATCGTTCAAATGACTGAGGCAACTGCAAAGATAGCCGAGGGCGATTTTGATACTCAGCTCAGAGTCAAACGGCACGATGAGCTGGGCTTGTTGGGGGCTTCTATCAACCGCATGGCTGCTCGTCTCGGAGCCTTCACTCATGGTCAAAAGCGTTTCCTGGGCGATGTTGCCCATGAACTACGCTCCCCTTTAGGGCGAATGCAGCTGGCACTGGGAATCCTCGATCGCAAGGTCGACGCTAGT
>JAPKYY010000597.1 GCA_026394095.1 Acidobacteriota bacterium
CATAAACAAGGTCTCGAGTTTTGACCAGGTGGAGAGGGAGGGCGAGTCCTCGGGAAGTGGAGGTTCTGTTGCCATATGGAATCGACTTCATCAATCTAGCCGATACATGCCACCGGATGCGAGTAAAAAATCAAAAAAAGATATTTCGTCTTCTGGTGATACTTTGCGCCTCCCGAATCCGAGTTAGGGCCAGAGAGCGATATTTTTATGATCTTCAGATTCCTCATTCCATTCTCCATTTCCGGCCTACTCGCACTCGCGCAAGGAACCGGTTATGGCGTCAGCATCAGCGCTTCAAACTGAACCGCACTCAAGACGTGCGTTCCACTCCCGCCGACCCCGACGATAGCTTGCCCCTATGATCCCGGCTCGGAATTGCTTACCGTCCGGGGCGGATTAAGCCTTCCGGCAGGAGCTCTCTCAACCGACTACCTGTTGCTGGTACAAGGCCAGGCAACGCCGTTTACTGCCAGTGGAGCTCAGCCAAACACTTACAGCTTCATTCGAACGGTTCCTATGGGGCCAACGATCACCCCTCCGGGCGGCTGGAGTAATTGGGCCTACTCCACCTATTTCACCGACCGCGACCGGATTACGAAACCACTGATTGCAGAGCTTGTACTGAAGGCCACCAACGAGGTTTTGGCAAGGGATCGACTCATCCTTATCGACAAGCGCAACAACCCCAACATGCAGGAGGCCTTTACAGGGAACATGATCTCTGAATCCATGGGAACCGAGCTCACAGCGCAAGGGCTCGACAAGCTGGAGGCACTCCACCGGTCCAGCATGCCCCAGCCTTCTTTGAGTTCATTCAATACATCGCTCACAAATCAGTTTCGCGGCATGAATTCAACCCTGACAATGAACACCAATGTCGGAAATACAGCCGACCCCGGCAATCTTACTCCGAAGGCCTGTATCTCGCTTGGTGCAGCACCAGGCGAATTCAAGAACCTCTTGTCCTATGCGGGCTTTGTTGGCGAAGTAAGTTACGAATATGCGTCCTACAGTGCAGCAAAGCAGATGCTCGAAAATGGCTCCATCGCTCCCGCTCTGCTGGCAGCATTCCCGGGCTTAAACCTTCTTGCATTCGCCTCGGTTGCCGCACTCACGACAAAAGTTGCTACTGCATGCGTCGACGAGCTTCCTCTGGAAAGTCATTTTGAAGTCTGTGCCAGTTCGATACGCGGGGATTCCAGCCTGTTGACCCTCGACAGCGTTTCTTCCGTCAACCTTCAGCTTGGCAACACAGTTGGTGCTCCCCCGCCATCCATTACGGCTTTAAACACACTCAACCGGCTTCACGGTGAGGTGAACGGAACCGTGAGCAATTTCTTCTTCCGTTATGCGCAGAAACCCAATTCGCTCTGTCTGGGTCGCCCGAAAACCTCCATCCCCGACACGCAAATTGCCTTAGGCAGCACGATCGATAAATGGAGACGCTGCAATGGTCTAAGTCTTGATTCCCCATCTCCCCGCAATCAGGTACCCATCCAGTTCAAGATCAACGGCGACAGCAGCCCTAACATCAACCCTGAGCTGAATCAGGTGGATACTTTCTACGCCGACACGCCACTCTTTTCACTTGGCCCCGACCAGACCACCGACCCCGACAAGGGCCTTTGCTCGACTCCAGGATTCCGGCACAATGCCGAGACATTAACGAACCGCTTTTATTCGAGAACACGCTCGTCGCTGGACACGGTCTGGAAGGCAAACAATCCGGGAACTCAACAGGCCAAAGGTCTGGACCTTATCTTCAGCCGTTGGGAAACCGGAACATACGGCGACGACAATCTGCTGAACTCAACTACTGGAAAGGATCACGAGCTCAAACACAACTACAACTTCAATGCGAGCGGGAACCTGGTAGACCGGATGTTCACCAGAACCAATACCGAAGCCCGCTCGCTAGTTAGCGCGTCACCGACAAACTGGATCTACACCCCACATGAGATTTATCCCTGCACAGCGCCAGCCTTCGGTTGCAACACCAACCAGAACCCCTACAACCAGTTCTTTGATGTCTCGTTCAGCGTCACCACGCCGGCACTGAATCAGGTGATCAAGGAGCTATCCACCAGCCCACTGCTGACATTCAACTTTGAACCCACCTACAACGATCTCGGCATCTCCCCGGCACCGGGTGCGCTGGGCACCGACAAAGCGATTCTGGACGGCACCAATCTTTCCCGGCTAGACCTGGCCTTCGCCGGTCTCGGCGGCAGCACCGGAGTGATCCGAATCACCCCAACGATTGTGCCTTTCACCTATATCAATCCACAGCCGACTCCGGGAACACCACAGGGCCGCACGAATTTGACCTACCAACTGGGACAACTCAAGTTTGAATTCCTTGTACAAAAGCTCGGAGCCGTCGGGCCAGAGCCCTGGCTTTCTGCTGTGGTGGACTTCTATGATCCTCAACTCAGCCTGACGCCTTCAGTGCCTGCAAGCCTCAACCGATTGACTCCCAGCTACAGTTCCTCAAGAAGTGGCACGCTGACGCTGATTAGCAACAAGTTTCCCGCATGCACCTTCGGGCCTATTTTGCCGCCAGTTCAACCGGCATTACCAGCCCAGCAAATTCCCTACCCCACCTGCGCCACGGGGCTGGCCTCCAAGCTCTATGCCGCCTTTAGCCCGGTTCTCCAGGACCGACTGCTCTACATGATCAGCCGCTTCCCGGTGCCGCTTGTTTACGACGCAAATGGTCAGGGCCAGCCGGCACTGGTCTTCAATCTGATCGACAAGTGGCAATCCGTCAACCTCATGACCTTCTACGGCGAATTGAAATAGGCAGGAAACCACATTATGAAACTGTTCTCAATACTTCTATTGCTCCCCCTCGCAACACAGGCGGCAACCATCAGCGGCATCACTGTCAGCAACCTCAGCACGGCTGACTACACAATCAGCACAAACACCCAGGTGGCCGAATTCCGTTCGGCCAACCAGGGTACTACGCCGATTTCTGTGAACGGCAACATCAGCAGCTTCACAAATCAGTTCTCCTGGTTCCTCGGACAAAGTGCCTTTGGCGGCGTCTCAGGAAATACGATTGCTTCGGCAGTCGTATCGTATGAGCTGTCGTTTACTGTTCTGGACCCCACAAACAGCGGCTACATTCTTTATGCTGAGTCTGAACTACACGGCTGGCTGACGGCCCAGTATGACCCCCTGAACACTTCAGGCAGCTCGATCTTTGCTCGTTCCGGGGATCTGAACGTGGAGGTATCGAGAAACGGCCTCTACAATCTCGCGCCCAATCTCTCCGCCGGAGAGAGCAACATTTTTGTTGACGAACTCAGCCCCAACACAAATGAGCTAATTCTCAGTGGCGGCAACACGCAGGCTGCATTGCAAATTGGAACGCAGAGTTTTAGCCTGCGGGTGAGGATGGCCCAATCGGGGGTGGTCGCCCTTGCCGAAGCCCAGGGCGAAGCAGGTCTGCGTTTTGGCCTTGAACCTTTGCTTGATTTCTTCTATATCAAGACGCCGGGTGAGGATGGCGAAACCGCCTCGCAACTGGGTCATTTCACAACGATCAGCATGCTCAGCTTCGAGCCGGCTGCAGAAGTTCCTGAGCCAGGCTATGCCATCCCCATCGCTATGGCATTCCTCTTTTACCAGCGCAGGCGAAGCGCGAGCTGATAGGTGCGTGGCAGATTGGACGCACTCGTGATGCGTCCAAAGTTACCACTGGTCGGGTTGGTGTCGGGCCCGTTGAAGATCGTGTGGTTGAAGGCGTTAAACGACTCCACGCGCAACTGCGCCGTGATGCGCTCGACGATCTGCACGTTTTTGATCATCGAGATATCGATGTTGTTGATCATGTCGCCACGATAGGCCGGGAAGGCTTGCGGAAAAGTTCTTACGTTTGAACCAAGCTGCAGTGGCGCAGCGCGCTCAAAGCGAGTGACGTCAAACACCTGGGGCAAATTGCGGTCTTTCCACTGCAAGTCGCCACCGTAGTAAATGACATTGCCAAACTCGATCGGGCCGCCGCTCTGCAAGCTGTAGATCGTGTTGAGCTGCCAGCCGCCAACAAGGCGATTGCCCCAGGCTCCGGCGTTAGACATGAATGTCTTGCCCTTACCAAAGGGCAACTCGTAGCTACCCGAGAATACAAAGCGCTGCGGACGGTCTTCACCGGCCACTCGGTACTGCAACTGCGAATCGCCCGCGTTCAGGCGGTTGGTGGCTTCCAGCATTTTCGACCACTGGTAGTTGGCAAGGAACTGCAAACCATTGGAGAAGCGCTTCTCATAGCGGGTCTGCAGCATATGGAACTTCGAGAATCCGTTGGCCTGACCTTCCACACTCACGCCGCCATTGCCGCTGAACTGAGGGAAGGCGCGCAGGAGATTGTCCTGTGAGAACGTATTGCCATTCAGGGCGGTGCCAGGCAGAAGGCCACGGAAGGGATTGGGCACAACCGTTGCCAGACGCGTGATTGTTGCCTGGTCGCGGGTCGGGCTGGTTGAGAGGTACTGGTTCGGAACAAAGTTGAGATCGCGGGTTTCCGGAATGCGCGTGGCATCAGAACCGATGTACCCAATCTCAAACACGGCGTTCTTGCCGACCGTCTTCTGGATGTTGAAATTCCAGCGCCAGGTCTGCGGGCTGCCGAGCTTGCGGTCTACCGTGCGCACCGACTGACCCAGGAAGGTATTCACACCCTGTGAACTTCCTACTGGCTGAAGGATCCCGTCTGGATAGGGATTGCTTAAGGTCGCAACTGGCGTCAGGAAAACACCGCCAGCAGCAGAAACCAGATCCGTCTGACGGCTGAAGCCGGGCTGCTGAATGCCAAAGGTTCCATAGGTGCCAACAAAGAGGCCGGCACCGCCACGCACAACCAGCCCGTTGAACTTGCCCGGCTGCCAGCTAAAGCCAAAGCGCGGAGAGAAGCTGTACTTGTAGGGATCGTAAATCGTCTTCTTGTCGGGAGTGGCAAAGTAGACACCACCACGTGCATTAAACGCCGACGCAGGCAATAGAGCACTGGGGCTTGCCGCATAGGCTGCAGCCGCGGCAGTACTGACAGCGTTCTGCGCATTCGGGTCGAAGCCGGCAAGTGTGCGGTTGAAACGCTCAGTCGTGCCGGTCTCGGATTCATAACGCAATCCAATGTTCAGTGTGAGGTTGTTGCGAATGCGCCAGTCGTCCTGCAGGAAAAAGGCCGAGTAATACGACTGATTCGTGCGTGTGGCGTTGATCTGGAAGTTGCCGCCCGTGGGCAGACCGAGCAACATACCGGCAAGATCCTGACCGATGCGCGCGTTGGCAGCGTTTGAAGCGGCGCGAGTCCAGTCTGGCCGGAAGGTGAACTGGCCGCTGGAGTTACCGAAGCTATTGGAGCTCTCAATCTGCTTGCGGATGTCGGCGCCAAACTTCAGGTTGTGAGACATCAAGATCGATGCGCGGGAAAACGTTCTTGGCACTGTTTGCCTTTAGAGAGCCAGGCAAACCAAGTGAGGTGAAATCAAAGCCGTCGCTCGGGCGAATGTTGCCTTCGACGAAGCGATTCCAGTTAACGCGGGTATTGATCAGCAGGGTTGGGGTCACAGTATAGACGTCGTCAAAGAGGAAGCCCCAGTTGACGCGGCTTAGAAAGTTACCGGAGACGATGTTGTTGTAGCGGTTGCCCCGGTTCTCAACACGGTCATTCTGACGCATGTTGAAGAAGAGCTTGTGCTTGTCGGAGATATTCCAGTCAAAACGCCCAACATAGCTCGAGAAGTTGTCGCTGCGCACTGCGTTATCGAATCGATTGTTCTCGCCAATGTTGGAACCAGTCGCGTTCGGGGCAGGCAGGTACCCAAGGATGCTGGTCGCAATCGGACTCACACGATTGGCGGGAATGATGTTTCCAGCAAAGGGCTGACGGGTAATGATGCCGTTGTTCAGAACGCCGGTATTCGGGTCAAAGATCGTAATCCCTTGTGCGGCGAGCCCGCTAAAATCACCCCTGCGCTGGGCTGCGTCAGGGATAGTTGAGAAGGTCGGCTCAGGCTCGCTCTGTTTGATGCCTTCATAGGTAAAGAAGAAGAAGAGCTTGTTCTTGCCGTTGACAAGTTTGGGGATCCAGATCGGCCCACCGATCGATCCCCCGTACTGGTTGAAACGCGTAACGGGTTTTCGCTGATTGGCTGCATTGGTAAAGAATGGAGTCGACTTCAGCGCCGATACCTGATTGAATTCGTAAAGACTCCCGTGAAACTCATTGGTACCGCCCTTCATGACGACGTTCACAGTGCCACCCGAAGTGTTGCCATAAGCCGCATCCGGCTGAAACGCTTCTACCTTAACCTCAGAGACGGAATCTACTGGCGGATTGTAGGCAACGCGGCGATTGCGCGTCATGTCAGGAGCACCGTCAAGCAGCAGTTCATTCGATTGCGCCTGCCCGCCACCCATAGAGAAGCCCGCCGGGCCACCGTTATCGAAGGGGCGCGTAAAGCGAGGATCACTCGCCGGCGTCACACCATATGCCAACTGCGCCAGCGTCAGTGCAGTACGCCCGTTCATCGGCATACTTTCGATCTGGCTGGAGGAAATTACCTGTCCGACACTCGCGGAAGCCGTAGACAACAAAGCCACATCAGCGGTAACCGTAACTGATTCGGCCT
>JAPKYY010000318.1 GCA_026394095.1 Acidobacteriota bacterium
GACACCGGCCGCTACCCGGAATTCAACGATGAACTGAAATCGGCCATGTACGATGAAGCCGTTTCTTTCTTCGAACACATCGTCCGCCAGGATCGCCCGGTTCGTGAGATGTTCTCTTCTGACTACACCTTCCTCAATCAAACTCTGGCCAAACACTACGGCATCAACAAGTCGATCAGTGCCAAAGTCGAGACTGAAAAAGTAGAAGGCACCCGTCAGTTTGGCCGGGGCGGCATGCTCAGCCTCGGTGCAGTCCTTACCGCAACCTCCGCCCCCCTGCGCACCAGCCCCGTAAAGCGTGGCGATTGGGTCTTGCGCCGTATCCTCGGAACCCCAACCCCTCCACCACCAGCCAACGCAGGCACCATTCCAGCTGATGACAAGAACTTCGGCGGCCTTTCACTCAAAGACCGGCTCGCCGCTCACCAGCGCAACGCAACTTGCGCCGGCTGCCACTCCCGCATCGATCCTCTCGGTTTCCCGCTCGAGCGCTTTGATGCCGTCGGCCGTCTCCGTGACAAGTACACCGATGGCAACCCGATCCACGATTCCAGCACCACCTACGACAAACAGGAAATTGTTGGTGTTGACGGTCTTTCGCAATACCTCAAGTCCCAGGAAAAACTGGTCCTCAAAAATTTCTCCAGGAAGCTTCTCGGCTACGCTCTCGGCAGAACTATGATCCTCTCCGATCAGCCTCTGATCGAACAGCTCTCTCAAGCTGGCAGCGATGCAACCATTTCCCAACTGGTCACTCAAATCGTCAACAGCAAACAGTTCCGCAACCGCCGCGATACCGGCGAAGCAATCCAATCCAAGGCCCCAGAGGCCAAGCCCAAAGAAGGTGGCTTATGAACCGCGTTGTTCGCAATATGGCATTGCAGCCAAAATCCAGAAGACACTTCCTCCGTGGAGCAGGCGTTGCACTCGCACTCCCCTGGATGGAGTCGATGCCCTTGTTTGCTGCAGAAAAGGCCTCAAACAAGCCTCCCGTCCGCATGGCCACAATCTACTTCTCAAACGGCGTAGAACCCATCCATTGGTGGGCCAAAGGTCAGGGCACCTCAATGGAGCTCGGCCCCTGCCTTGAGGCTATGAAACCCCACCGGGGCGACTTCAGCTTCATTCGTGGCCTCTACAACCACCAGGCCTTCAAATCCACCAGCCCTCACCTGGGCCGCATGCCCAACGTCCTCTCTGGTGCCTGGGTCAGCCTCGACCCCAGCGACATCCGTGTCGGCACCACCTTTGACCAGGTCCTCGCCCGTCAAATCGGCAGCCAAACTGCCGTACCCAGCCTCGTGCTTGGCGTGGAACCAAACGAGCTTCGCCTCGAAGACGGCCTCTCGATGATCTACGGCTCGTCCCTTTCCTGGACCTCACCCGTCAAGCCAGCCACCAAAGAAATCTACCCGGCCCGCGCCTTCGACCTCCTCGTCGGCGACGGCACCGGTCGCAAGATCGACCGCAGCATCCTCGACGCCGTTCTCAAAGAAGCCCACGACGTCCAACCCCGCATCAGCCGTGGCGATCGCGTCAAGCTCGACGAATACCTCGAATCGATCCGTGACATCGAAAAGCGCATTGAACGCGCCAGCCGCGAAGAACGCATCGAAGGCTGGCGGCCCACCATCAGCAAGCCCAATATGCCCCGCCCGGCTGACGAGATCCCCCAACACGTCCCAGACCACATGA
>JAPKYY010000701.1 GCA_026394095.1 Acidobacteriota bacterium
CTTTACAATTAGGCAATGACCAGGCCCGAGTACCTCCACTCACCTGACTTGGATCCCCTAACCGGCGCAACCGGTGATCAGATCTGGGCCTTCTTCATGGCCTGCCACGACGGCAACTTCGAGGAAGTCAAACTCCTAACCAACAAACACCCCAACCTGTTCAAAGCTACCATCCACTACTACACTCCACTCCACTTCGCCCTCCGTGAAAACCACCTTGAGATCGCAAGCCACCTCCTCGATCTGGGCGCTTCACCATTCCTGGACGACTTCACCTACTCCAACCTCCGCGACCTCCTCGAAGAGCGCAAGCAAACTGAAGTCCTCAACCTCCTTGATTCCCGCATCGCCGCAAAGCATACGATCTCAAAAGAAGTCGAACCCCTCGCCCAACTCATCCGCGAGCGCAACCTCCCCGCAATCATCAAACTGCTCGACGAGAAGCCGCACCTCATTCACAGCGGCGACCGTCGCGCGAACCTCCCTCTCCACTGGGCCGTCATGACCCGCAACCTCACCCTGATCGACCTCCTCCTTGAACGTGGCGCAAACATCGACGCCATGCGCGCCGACGGGGCCCGGCCCATCAACCTCACCAATGGCGACTACCACTACCGCGGCTGGCGCGACGTCCCCTCAGACACGCTCCGCCCCCACCACGTCCTGATCGGGTACCTGCTAGCCAAAGGCGCGAACTACGACATCTCCACCGCCGCCAGACTAGGCGACCTCGACCAAGTCAAGCGACTAGTCCATCACATGAATGAACTCCCCCCGTACCACGGCTTCTATAACTCGGCACCACTCAGAAATGCCGCGGGCCAAGGCCACTTCGAAGTCGTAAAGTACCTCCTCGAACAAGGGGCCAACCCCAACCTCCCCGAACCTATAGCCCCCCACGGGGCAGCGCTTAGAGACGCCATCGGAGGCGAACACTGGGAAATCGTGAAACTCCTGATCGACTACGGCGCCAACGTCAACTCGATGGTAGATTCCTCCGGCAACTGTGTCTGGGCCGCCAAGGATGCTCCCGAAGAAATCCAACAGCTGATCGCCGCCAAAGGAGGAATTCTCGGCATCGACATCGCCTGTTACGACCTCAACTACGACTACATCGAAGCCACTCTCAAAGCAAACCAGAACGAGCAAATCCACGAGCACCTCCCCCTCAAAGACAAGCGCATGGTCGAGATCGCCCTCAAGTACCAACCCGATGTCTTGAGCAAATGCGTCCTCCCAGCCGACACACCCATAGACCACGCCCGCTGGCTGCTAGACAACGGCCTCAACCCAAGCCTCTGCAACTGGCTCGGCGTCACCCCTCTCCACGAATGCGCGAAGCTCGGCAACACAGAGCTAGCCCAACTCCTGCTAGCCCACGGAGCCAACCCTAAAGCCATCGACGACCACTTCCGCGAAACCCCTCACCAATGGGCCGCGCGCTTCAACCAACTCTTTCCAGTATGCTGAATTTCAAGATGCGGCGACTCAACTTCATCCCGTTCTTGGCTCTTTTTCCATCCCTCAGCATTGCCTGCTCGTGCATTAACCTGATGACCCCTTGTAGCGAGATGCACCAGACCCCACTGGTAATCCTGGCAACTGTGCTGAAAGACAGTGGCGAGGGCTGGGGCACTCAGAACGCTGAAATCCGAGTCGACAAAGTGCTGAAAGGCACGATCAACGCTGGCACCAGTCTCACCGTCAATTCGATGGCAGGCACCAGTTGTTATTTCCGGTTAGTGCAAGGCAAGCAGTATGTGTTGTTCGCCAACCCCGCAGAGC
>JAPKYY010000276.1 GCA_026394095.1 Acidobacteriota bacterium
ATAAAGCAGCCCGTCTTTCTTGGGAGACTCCGCAATCACACTCAAATTCCCGTAGCTTGCAGTCGACTGATTCTTCGCAATCGCTTCCGGCCCCCATACCTTACCCATCACCGGCAACGTATCGCGGTTGAGCGCACGAGACAAATCTCCGCTGATCGCCTTCCATGTGCTGCCACGGTCATCACTCTTGAAAACCTTCTGCGCCCCGTAATAAATCCGCCCAGCCTTATGCAAGCTAACGGCAAACGGTGAATCCCAATTCCAGCGCAAGGCATCGTCCCCCGGCAACTCTAGAGGCTTCAGCCCCACAGACTCGCCCGTCCGTTTGTCAAAACGCGAAAGCCCGCCATTCTGACTCTCGGCATAAATGATGTTCTGTTCAAACGGATCCACCTTCGAGATAAATCCATCTCCACCACGAGTCACAAACCAGTCGTCATTCGTGATCCCATGCCCACTCTTCGTGCGCGAAGGCCCGGCCAGCGAGTTGTTATCCTGCGTCACACCGTAGATGTTGTAGAACGGTTTCGCGTCATCGACAGCAACGTCATAGAACTGCGTAATCGGCAAATTCGCCTTGTAGATCCAATTCGCGCCCTTGTCCCAAGACTCATACAAACCACCGTCACAACCCACCAGATAATGATTCGTCTGCTTCGGGTCAATCCAGATCACATGATTATCAACGTGTTTGTTCTTCTCACCGAGCGGCCGTACATTCCGCCCGCCATCATCAGAGACTCGAAAGACCACATCCGGCAAATAGATCCGCATGGGATTCTTAGGATCCACATAAACCTTTGCGTAGTACATCGGCTGCGCCAGATGCTCATTCACCTTCGCCCACGTCGCCCCCGCATCATCGCTCCGGTACAAACCACCAAACCTTGCCGTCGCCTCAATCGTCGCGTAGACGATATTCGAATCACTAGGCGCAATCGCGAGCCCAATCCTCCCCAACTCCCCAGCCGGCAAACCATTCCCGCTCAACTTCTGCCACGTCGCGCCTGCATCGGTCGACTTATAGATCGCACTCTCCGGCCCGCCATTGATCAAGGTCCAGAAATGCCTGCGCCGCTGCCAGGCGCTCACAAAAAGCACATCTGGGTTCTTCGGGTCCATTGCGACATCGGTCACGCCCGTGTTCTCGCTGATGGCAAGTGAAGCCTTCCAGGTTTTGCCTCCATCCACACTCTTGTACAAACCGCGATCCCCGCCAGGCCCCCAAAGCGGTCCCGATGCCGCTACATAAACCACCTTCGAATCGCGAGGGTCCAACACGATCTTGCCAATATGCTCGCTCTTCTTGAGCCCCATATTCTTCCACGTAGCCCCGCCGTCCTCGCTCTTGTAAACCCCGTCGCCATAAGCCACACTCCGCTGGCTATTGCTCTCACCCGTCCCCACCCACACTGTATTTGGGTTCTTCGGGTCCAGCGTCACATAGCCAATCGAGTAACTAGCCTGCTTGTCGAAAACAGGAATCCACGTCGCGCCATTGTTCACGGTCTTCCAAACGCCGCCACTAGCCACACCCAGAAAGTAATGCCCAGGGTTATCCGGATGCACCGCAATCGATTCAATGCGGCCCGACATCAGAGCCGGCCCGACCGATCGCAACTTCAACCCCGCAAGCACCGCCTCCTGCCCAAAGGCTCCGGCAACAAAAAGACACAACGAGAGAACACAACGCATATCGGATTAGTGTAAACGCTAATCCGGAACAAAGTCGAAATGCGCCGGCCGGGGCTTCACCTCAACCGCGCAATCGATAGACACATCCCACCATTGGCTCTGCGGCAGCGAGGTCAACACCGCATCCCGCACAGCCTCTTCACCCTGAAACAAAGTCACAAACATTTTCAACC
>JAPKYY010000862.1 GCA_026394095.1 Acidobacteriota bacterium
CTTCTCTAGACCATAGATACGGGCGATACCGTCGCCCACGCTGATGACTGAGCCAGTCTCTTCGACATTGACTGCCTGATCGTAATTCTCGATTTCCTGACGCAGTACACGCGAGATTTCGTCTGCCCGGATTTGAGCCATAGTTCTTATCGTTTCCTAAAAGTTATGCCGTAAGCCGGCTCTTGAGCGCGGTCAGTTTTCCGCGAACCGAGCCATCGTATACCGTCGAGCCAATGCGGGCGACAACGCCGCCAAGCAGGGCTGGATCCCAATGAAATTCACACTGCACCTGCTTGCCCGTCACACGGGAAAGCTCAGCAGAAATGGATGCCTTCTGCTCGTCATTCAGAGCAGCGGCAGTTGCAACGACCGCGCGGGCAACCCCGCGACGGGCGTCAATAAAAGTTTCAACCTTTTCGCGCAAGACCGGCAGCAGCGAAGTGCGGCCGCGATCAATCACTACGTAAAGGAAGTTGCGGACAGTGATGCTCAAGCCACTCTGCTCTGCCAGCTTGGCAATCACACCACGTTTACGAACACGCGATACAGCCGGCGAGTTCAGAATGTGATGCAGGTCGGGGGCAGATTCCACCATCGAATCAAAAGCGCGCAGTTCCGTGACTGCCTGCTCTGGGCTCAGCGGTGGGTTGGGCGAAAACAGGATTTCAACAAAGGCGTTTGCGTAGCGTCCGGCGAGTGCTTCAGACATGGACTAGCGGGCCTCCTGTCGTTTGAGGTCGTTCACAAAAGAAGTTACCAATGCCCCTTGAGTGGCTGGGTCGGTCATTGTGGCAAGCCGGCCTTGAGCAATGGCAATTGCCTGCTCAACGGTAAAGGCACGCAGTTGGGATTGCGCAGCCTGCGTCAGGTTGCCAATCTCGGTTTCACGCATCGAAGCAACTTTGGCCAGCAGGATTTGTGTCTGCTCGGCGATACGCTTTGCTTCGATCTCGCGCTCGGCCATGGCCTTTTCGCGAATCGAGCGAATCTCACTATCAAAGTTTCCCAGCTTCGCAGTCAGCTCGGCTACCTTGGCTTCGGCGGCCTTGACGGTTGCCTTGGACTGACCGATGTCGTTTGCGATCGAAGTGGAACGAGCCTTGAGGACGGGGATGAGGAACTTGGCGATGAGGTAGATCAGTGCGACGGCAAGGATGCCGAAGTTGATCCATTTGTAAGTGATGCTGGGCTCGGCATGAGCTTCTGCTTCTTCGGCTGCACGAGCGAGCAAAGCGAAGAGAGGCACTAGAGAGGCAAGACGAGACATGGCTAGTTAGTCCTCCCCTTCAGAATCCCTGCGACAACCTGATCGGCCAGGCCTTCAGCTTCGCGGGTCAGAGTATTACGTGCTTGTTCCACCTGCGCCAGAATATCAGCCTTGGCAGCGACGATCTGAGCATGAGTCTCTTCACGTGCTTTGCTTACCGCATTGGTTTGCTCTTCGAGCAACTGCTTGCGCCAGGCATCCTGCTCCTGATAAATTTCCGTGCGCGCGGCGCGGAGCTTTAAATCATATTCGGCTACTTTTGTTTCGGCAGACTGGAGAGCGGCGGCAGCCTGTTCTCGTGCGCCCTTGGTTTCCGCATAGCGGTCGGCCAGCACCTTTTCAAGGGGCTGGAATAGGGTCGTCTTCAGATACCAGTGAAGGAGTACGACGACGAAGAATGTAGGCAGTGCCTGGATTAGCAGGGCCCCTGCGCTGTGGAGCATCTGTTCCATTATTTTATTGAGCGATTCGAACAGGGAAAGGCATTCAAAAGGCCTAACCAGAACTTATAATGCTATCAAAAACACTGCCAAACTGCAAGATTTCTTGTTAGACCAGAATTTTCACCGACTACTTGGCATAGAGCCCGGCAAGATCCCATTTTTCGATCACTTCCTTACCCAAGCCTTCAATTTTATCGGAGCAGCTGTTGAAGTATTCCCTGGCTTTGGCCTGGTCAAACTTCACGTAGCCTTGTTTGGGCTGGTAGAGAATGATCGAACTCGGAAACGGAAAGGCCGTCCAGCTACCGGGTGTCGCTCGCGGCGTTGCCAGTTTGTCGCTGTACAGCTCCTGGCGCACCAGTTGGGGGTGAGTAGCCTGCACCATCGCCGTTTCATTCCAACCGGCATGGCCACCATCCTCTCCAAACACCTTTAAGGTGAGGTCACCGCAGAAGGTCCACCAATTCACCACCAAGGTGCGTACCTTTTCAGAGCGTCCCACTTCCTCGGCCATCGCATTCAATGCCAGAGTATTGCCTCCATGACCGTTGACGATGATGATGTTCTTCATGCCGTGGCGGGCAAAGCCCCGCAAGATGTCACGCACAAACATACGGTAGGCGTCGTCAGAAATCGTAATTCCGCCAGCAAACGCCTCAAGGCTCCCGGTAATACCGTAATTCAGCGTCGGTGCCACCAGTGCGTTGAGAGACGGAGCAATCCGCCGGGCAATTGCGGTCGGAATCGTATTGTCTGTTCCGTTATGTGTCACCCCATGGGCTTCCACCGTACCTACTGGAATCAGAATCGTATTGATTTTGGACGGAACCAGATCCTTAAACTCCATCCAGTTCAATTCATCCACTTCCCGGCTGCGAGGTGACTGAGCAGCAAGGTTCAAAGCAAACACGAATGCGAACAATGACTTCTTCATGTAGGATTTACGATAACTGATGCCGAGCGAAAAACCCAATCTACTGTTTCTGATTGCTGACGACCATGCCGGATACGTCCTGGGAGCGGCAGGAAACAAGCTGGCCAGCACACCCAATCTCGATCGCCTTGCAAGCGAAGGTACACGCTTCGCCGCCAATACCTGTAACTCTCCGGTTTGCACGCCATCAAGACAATCCATCCTCACCGGCCTCTACCCGCATGCCGCAGGTGTAACAACACTCAAAACCGCCCTGTCAGAAGACAAAACCACGATCGCCGACCTCCTCACAGCCGACGGCTACCAAACCGCCACCTTCGGCAAAATGCACTTCAACAGCCCCGGCAAAGACGGCATGCACGGCTTTTCAACGGCCTTCACGGAAGACCGCGTTAATCAAGGCTGGCAGAAAGCAATTGGCCGCCCTCGCCCCCCGTGGCGCCCCTTCCAGGACCCTGCCAAGATTTGGCTTAACTCTGCCAAAGCCGCGATGCCCTTCCGCGACGAAGAGATGAAGTCCACCTGGCAACTGGAACAAGCCAAAACCTGGCTCAGCAAGCACAACAAGGACGCGCCCTTCGCCATGTGGTTCAGCATCCAGGAGCCACACTCGCCCTTTGACTTCCCAACAGAAGACGCCCAACGCTTTGCTCCAGAACAATTCACTGTACCGAAAGTAGGACCTGAAGATTCCTGGCAGATCCCACTCATTTTTAGAGACTTATCGCCACAAGAAAAGCAAGGCATCATCGCCGCCTACTACTCCAGCGCCTCCTTCCTCGACCGCAACATGGGCCGCATGTTGAAGCATCTCGATCAGCTCGGGCTCCGCGACAACACTCTAGTGGTCTACATGGCCGACCACGGATATTCACTTGGCCAGCATGGAAGATTTGAAAAGCACTGTTTCTACCAGCCAGCTATGCAAGTACCGCTGATCTTCCGGATGCCGGGCAAAATTGCCAGTGGCAAGACGGTGCAGAGGCCCACAGAGTCGGTAGACGTAGCAACCACGATCACCAGGCTGCTCGGGCTCAAGAATCAGCTCCCCAAAACGCACGGCCGCGACCTGTTTACCGGGCAGCCAAGGGAAGACATCTTCAGCATTTACCTCGAAAACGAAGAAGCCTGTCTCATCTGGGAGCAGTGGAAGTTGATTTACACCACCGGAAAACGCAAGAGAACCGATGGCTATGAGACCGAAAACCCCACCCCTGGCCGGATCATCAGACTATACGACCGCCGCCACGACCCAGGGGAATTCACAAACGTAGCCAGGAAGTACCCGGCGCTGGTGGAGACGCTTACCCGCCGCCTGGAGGAGAAATTCCGTTCGACACATCCAGAACCGGGCCTGAACCTCGACGACTATCTCAGGCCCCGCGATGTGTCCTAAAAAGTACACAGTTTTGCGCAACCTATGCCGATCAGGCGGGTTATGGACAATGTGACTTCCGTAGCCAGCATCGAGCGCGACGCAGAGTTGATGCTGCGCGTGCGCGATGGGGACGAAACATCCTTCGCGCTGCTGCTCGAGAAGCACCGCAATTCGGTGATCCACTTTCTTTACCGGATGGTGCAAAATCAGGCCATTGCCGAGGAGTTAGCACAGGAAGTGTTCTTGCGCGTCTATCGAAGCCGCCAAACCTACGAGCCCACTGCGAAGTTCACCACCTGGCTCTTCCGCATCACAACTCATCTCGCGCTGAATCATGTAAGGGATCGGCGCAAAGACAAATTGCACGATTCGATTGATGAAAAAATTGAGGACGGCGCTCCCCGCCAGTTGCCCACCCGTGAGGCGAATGTTGAGGAGCGGCTCCTTCGGGATGCCCGATTGGGCGAAGTGCGCAAAGCTATCGAGGAGTTGCCCGAGAAGCAGCGCGGCGCAGTGCTGATGCACAAGTATCAGGAGATGGAATACTCGCAGATTGCGGCGATTCTGGGTTGTTCGGAATCGGCAGTGAAGAGTTTGCTCTTTCGGGCATACGAATCATTGCGGTCCAGCCTGCGGCAGTTTAGCCCCGGCGGAAACGGTTTGAAGGCAAGTTGAAGAGGAGAAAACAATGAATTGCATCTTGAATACCAACGAACAGGAAGAACTCCTCCTCGGCTACGTCTCGGCCAAGCTCGATCCAGAAACCGCTCGCACCTACTCGCGCCACCTTTCATCCTGCGAACGTTGCCGCACGATGGTTGAGATGCAGAAGATCCTCGACGAGTCCCTCGACGATTGGGCAACTCCAACTCTGAGCGAGAACTTCGATCAGAAGCTCTTTGCAAGGATTCGTGCCGAACAGGAAGCGCCCAAGCCGTGGTGGCAGGCACTGACGAATTTCAATTTTGGCTGGAAGCCTGCGATTCCGCTGGCTCTGGCGGCGCTTCTGTTAGCGGTATTTCTGGTGCGAGGCCCCGGCCAGTCAGAACTAGCCCAACAGCAGGATGGCATCAAGGCCGACGAAATTGAACAGGTGGAAAAAGCTCTGGACGACATGGAGGCGCTGCACGCCTTAAGCACAGCCGATACAGCGCCTGCAGCGAAGGAGTCCATATGAAATACATACTGTTGATTTCATGGATGGCCTTTCCTCTCTTCGGGCAAGAGCCGGGCGGCCCCGGCCTTCAATTGATTGAGCGCCTCAACCGGATGTCCCCGGCAGAACGCCAGAAGATGTTAAATCGTATGCCCGCTGATCGCCGCCAGATCCTTGAGAAGCGCATCAATAACCTCAACAGCATCCGGCCCGAAGCTCGTGAAAAACTACGCAAAGACTACGAGTACTTTCAACAACTTCCACCCGAAAAGCGCGATGAAGCCCGCCGGACACTCAAGCAGATTGCTGACTTGCCCGACGAGCGCCGGAAGCTGGTGCGCGGAGCCGTTCATAATCTACGCCAGCAGCCTTCGGAACTTCGAGACCGCCGCCTGGCTTCCCGCGCATTCGAACAACGCTTCAATGAAGACGAGCGTAAACTGATTCGGGAAGCGCTTTCTGTCCTGCCGCCCAAAGAAGAACCAAGTCAACAGTAATTCACGCTCTCGACTTTAGTGCCAGTGTCGATGAGGATTAGGAACGTCAAACGATGCTTTGGCGAATTCTAGATCATCGTGAAACAGCACCAAATCCTTGTCCCCCTCGATGCATTTCCGGATGCTGGCCTACTACTTTCGAAGAGTCCCGATGGATTCCTGGTTTCAGCATTCAATGCTGCAGCCCAGACCATCTTTCCCAACCTGAGCCTGAATGCCCTGTTGCAGCCCCAAATTGCCGCAGAATCATGGCCAGCGTGGAAAGCAGCGATTGAATTTGAAGAAAATCAGAGGATCGAAGTTCGTCAAAACGAACTAAAGCTGTTTCTGAATATTACCTGCTGTGATATTGATTCACAAAGACTTGTACTGATAACGAATGAAAGTTCCGAGATTGAGCAGGAGAGGCTGAATGCTCTTGCAACGCAGGTTCAAATCAGCCAGGCAGAAGGCCACTCAGCCAGAGATTGCTTTGAATACCTGCGAACAAATTTGGCTGCAATCACACAGAGCAGCTCAGCTTATGTTGGAGAAATTTGTTTTGACTGTAATCGAAAAGCAACTTGTCGATCTCTGACTCCAGAAATCAACCTGGACAACAACGACTCTATAAATTGGCAAACCTTAATCGAAGCCCATCTGGAGGCAGGCGATAAATCTGCCACCAAAGCAAGCCGTAGAAACTTTATGCTACTCCCCATTCACCTCAAGGGTGAGGTAGCAGCAATTATTGGACTGGCAGATCGGCCGGGTGGATACACCCCAGCCATGGTGGAGTGGCTATCACCAATTACTGCACTCACAGCCAATCTGCTCTCGACGCGAAAGCTTGAGCAAGCAGAGCGAGAGCTGGACGCCTATTTCACTCACTCCAGGGTTATTCACATCGTGATGAACAGCGCCGGCCGATTTGTGAGGGTAAACCCGGCATTCTCTAAACTCCTAGGTTTGAGTGAGCGGAGGGCGTGCTCACGGCATTTTTGCGAGTTCATTCATCCAGACGATATTGAGAAAAGTAAACAGGAGTACCTTGCCGTCCTGAGCGGAAAACACTGTGAGGGTTTTGAGAATCGCTATCGTGCGGCAGACGGCTCCTTCCATTGGATTCAGTGGCGTGTGCCTCCGCCTCTTGCCGGCAGCGACCTGCTCTTTGCTACGGGCATCGACATCACAGAGAACAGGAAGCTGCAGCAGGAAATGCATCTTCTGGCTACGCTCGCCAGAAGAACCAACAATGCCGTTGTCGTCACCAATGCTCAAGGCGAGATCGAGTGGGTCAATGAAGGCTTCACTCTCCTGACCGGCTATGGACATGCGGAAGTTCTCGGCCGAAAGCCAGGATCCTTCCTCCAGGGTCCGGAAACAGACCAGAGCACGATCGCGTTAATGAGGGAGCGGCTTCTGGCTGGAGAGGGCTTTCAAGTCGAAGTTCTGAACTACGCTAAGGACGGCAGAAAATACTGGCTCGAAGTGGAGGTTCAGCCGATTTTCGATTCCAAGGGAAAGTTAACTCATTTCATGGCAATCGAGCTGGATATCACGGCCCGAAAACTGAGCGACCAGAAACTGCAAGACAGCGAACGCCTTCTGCAGGACGCCTCCGCCATGACCAAAGTGGGAGGCTGGGAAATAGACCTCAAGCGTGGTCTCCCCATCTGGAGCGAGGAAGTTTACCGAATTCACGAAGTGCCGCTTGATTATCAACCAACACTCGAAGAAGCAATCGCGTTTTATCCACCGGGTGCACGAGAGGCGATTTCCAATCTGGTGACACGGTCGATCGAAACCGGTACAGCTTGGGATGTCGAGATGCCGCTGATCACCTCGAAAGGACGTGAAATTTGGGTTCGGTCGGTTGGCCGCCCCGAGTTTAGAGACGGGAAGTGCACACGCCTGGTTGGATCGTTTCAGGACATCTCTGAAAGAAGAAAACGCGAGGATCAACTTCGTCGCAGCGAAGCGCGTAACCGTGCTCTGATTGCTGCACTGCCAGATTACTTGCTGCAGGTAAATGAAGACTTCGAAATCATTGCTTTCCACGATGCCGAAGGCGGCAGTCCACACTTCCCGCTGCGGGATTCTGTCGGGCTCAACCTCAAAGATGTACTCACGCCAGAACTCTGGCAACGCGTTGCTGAGGCCTGCGAAGCGATTGGCGTAGAAGGCTCAAGCGAGGTCGTACACTATGAGCACTTCCTCGACC
>JAPKYY010000162.1 GCA_026394095.1 Acidobacteriota bacterium
AGATGACTGGTGAGTTGGAGCAGGGATGGTTCTCTTTGCACTTGAGCACAGGGGGCTCCCGTCCGATAGGTTTTGGGAAGGATAAGTCGGTTGTTGCTTACTCGCGGGATCGTATCGTGCTGCACTCTTTGAGAGTGCGAATCCAGAAGCGAGATAAATCCCGATTCTTCTGCTGATCGGTTTCGGTGATTCCGCCCGGGTGCCTAAGGGATCGTCTCGAAGAGACGCTTGGAATCGACGATTCTGCCGAGTTGGTTGAGTAGCTTGCCACTGGCTGGCACAACTTTGTGCTGCTTGCGGATCTTCTCGAAAGCTTCGGCTATGCCTTCGTAGCCCTTGTCGTTGCGATAGGTGACTACTACGAGAACGTTCCAGGGGCCTTCTTCTGTGCCTGTGTCGAAGATGCGGTAGCTGTCGATGAGGCCCTGAGCCTTTGCGATCTTGTCCATCGCAAACCAATTGGCAACGATGAATTTCTTGAGGTTCTCACGCTCGCCGGGGCTTGCCTGGAGGAATGTGTGCTCGACGGCACGGCGGTTTTGGGCCTGAAGAAATTGGCCTGCCAGCAAGGTTAGGCAGGCCAGGGTAAAACAGCGCAGCATCACTTAGTATTGCTTTAGGTAGATGTTCTTGAACTCAACCTTCATGGGCGGGCCGACGTGGATCTGGAGGCCGAGGAGGCCTTCGAGACTGCGCTTTTCGGGGTCGTCATCGATGAAGACGGAAGTTACGTGGCCGTTGAGGATGTGGGTTAGTTTGTTGCCCCGGGCGATGACATGGAATTGGTTCCAGCCGTTGATGTTGATGTAGCCCTTGAGGTGGTTACCGTCAGCGAGGTTGCCGATCACGCGGGCGGTCTTGCCGGGTTCTGCTACCGTCATTTGCCCACGCAGCGCCATGATGCCGCGGCCGCGCTCTTCATAGAGCATGCCGGTGTAGGTGTTGACGAAATCCATATCGGCCTGATAGCCCTTGAGAACCCACTTGCCGACGTCGGGGAGTTCGACGCTGCGGTACTGAACGCCGCTGTTGGTGTTGTTCATGCGGAATTCGAGCTTGAGTTCAAAGTCTTTCGGTTTGTCGCCACGGTAGATGAGGAAGGTGTTCATCTTGAGCTGGTTCTCTTTTGTGGTTTCTCCGATGATGGAGTTGTCGGCGGCGCGCCAGATGTTGGGGTCGCCGTCCCAGTTCTTGAGGGTGCCATCGAAGATAGATTCAAAGCCGGTGTGGTCATCGATCAGGATTGGGTCTGGGGGCTTGGGACCTCGTTGGGGACGAGCGGCTGGTGCTTGTGCGAAGAGCTGGCAGGCGGTGCAGAGGGCTAGGGCTAATGTGAGGCAACGGCGCGGGAACATTGCCTCATCATATAGCAGCCGAGGGGGGCGAGGGCGCGGGTCGAGACGGCGCCCTCACGAAACGACAGAGATCAGGACTTTGATTGCTTTAGAGCAGTCACTGTTTCTTTGTCGCTGTCGGACAGACCGGAGCCTGCGAGTTGCTCTGAGATGAACCAGACCTGGAATTCATTCAATCGGAGGACGTCGCTTACGAGTAAGTCGTTGGTGCCGTCGTCGCCAGCATCGGCTGCGGCGTGGGCGGCTTTTCGAGTTTCATAGATGATGAGCTCGTGGGCCTGGAGGAGGCGGAAGAGCTGGATTGTCGAGTCTTCGCGGCCCTTGGGGGGCCGCGCGATGCGAGTGGTTTCGGCAACATCGGCGGCCATGGCGATAGAGACGCCGCCGAGGGTCTGGATGCGCTCGGCGATGGTGTCTACCAGTTCGGCTTGTTCGCCGTAGTGTTTGTCATAGAGGAGATGGAGCTGGTAGAAGGTGGGGCCTGATACCTGCCAATGGTGCTTCTTGTAGAGATCGCGAAGGGTCATCGTGTCGGCGAGGATTTCGTTGAGACTGATGGAACCCGCAAGGCGGACTTTATTGTCGAGCGAGATGGGGCGAGTGGCGACTGAGCCAAAGCTTTGGAGCTCGGTGGCGCTTGCGGTGAGTTGCAGCTCTGAGACTGCGATCTGATTTGAGGTTTTCATACCAGTTGAGAGAGCATTCGTGAGGCCAACTGCGGGTGATTGAAGGAGAAGGGAATCGCAAGTTTGGGTGATGACGGAACTTGGTCAGTTGACCGTGATTGGTCAGGGAATGTGAGTCTGAAAGTGTTGATCTGGCCTAAAGATAAGTTGGCCCAATTCTTGCTGGAAAAGTGTCATGCACCAATTACATCGCGATGCAGCTGCAGAACATGAAAAGGCGGCGGAACGGCATCGCCTTGCCGCAGATATGGACGACAGGGATGAAGAGGAGTTGGCTTTGGAACATTCCAATCGAGCCTATGAGCTGGCTATCGAAATTGCGGATACGGAAGGGAATTCCTAAATGTCGAAACACAAGAACAACGGAGGGCAGAGTGAGCATCATCAGCAAGCTGCCGAGTTACACGATTTAGCGGCACACACGCACCTGAGTGCCGCGTTTGCGCATGAGATGGGAGATCATGCTACGGGGCAGGAACGATCCCGGCTGGCGCTGGAGCATTCGAGCAATGCGCTTGAGTTCAGCCGGTACCGGAGGCGGGAAGGGGTTGAGCCATTCGACAGGGCAGCGGTTGCCAGTCTTGCGCATGAGATCTGGGAGAAGCGAGGCGGAGGCGAAGGCCATGCCGAGCAGGATTGGGCCGAGGCGGCGATGGTGTTGCGGGCGAAGGCGGAGTAGCCGGAATGAGGCAAAGCCTGGACTGGTCTGGCAGACCGAGGAGATTGTTCGGGATCACTTTGATTAGTGGAGTATTTTTGCTCTTCGCTTTGCTCGAGAACCTTCTTGAGGCTACGAGTAGCAATGCTGGACCCGCTACAGAAAGCGAAGGCGTCTTGGTTCATACCAGCGGCAGAGTGGATAAAGCAGGGCCGTAACGGCCAGGGCAATTGGGGCGGTGGCCCAGACGGGGAAGCCGATGCCATCGGGGATGCCGCCGAAGCGGTTGGCGAGATCGATGGGTAGGCCGAGGATGAGGCCGGCGGCGAGGGCCAGGGCGTGAAGCAGGATCAGGTGTGTGATGTAGAAGAACATGGCCGTGCGGCCGAGTTGTTCAAGGTGCGGCTGGCGGCGGTTTTTGGCCCAATCGAGGAAGATCAGGGCTGGGCCGATGGTCATGGCGATGAATTGCAATGAGAGCGGATACTTTGTGACGTTGAAGATGGATTGCAGCGAGTAGTCTGTGGGGTGGGGATCGCCGTAGATGTTGGTGAGGCGAAGGAGGAAGAAGGCTGCCGTGATGGCGAGGCCCGAGCTTCGGAGGCGGTGGTCTGTGCGGTGGAGCCAGTGGGCGATTGCGTAGCCGCAGAGGGCGAGGCCAACGACGGGCAGGACGGGATAGGTGGTACGGAATTCGAATGGGCCCCAGAGGGGGAGGACGTTCTTTTCGTGCAGGATGGACCAGGCGTAGTGTTGCCAGGTGGCGGGGGTGAAGTGGATTGAGTCGAGCAGGTTGTGGCCGCAGACGATGACGAGGCCGGTGAGGCCGATGGTGGTGCGGCTGAAGCGGGAGGCGAAGGCGAGGGTGATCATGGCGATGCCGAGGGCGGCGATGATCTGGAAGAAGTAGCGGTGCCAGAAGGGGTTGAAGGTCCAGGCCCAGTTCATGATTGTGAATTCGAGGGCGAGCAGGATGAGGCCGCGTTGGACGAGGCGGCTGGGGGCGGCATTGCTGAGGCTGGCGCTGATGCCCATGAGAAGAGTAAATACGGGTGCGCAGAAATGGGCGAGGATGCGCCAGAAGTAGACAGGGCCGGGAGTGATGTCTAGATTCATCGGGTCTGTGACGAGGCCGCGGCCGGGGCCGGCCTGGTATTCCTGAGTGTGGTCGATGATCATGAGGACCATGACGAGGCCGCGCAGCAGGTCTATGGAGTGCTGGCGTTTTTCTGGCACTAGCGGGCCTTTGTGGCTTTGAAGTGGAGGCCGATGGTGAAGGTGCGCGGGTTGCCCGGGACGTTGCCGGCGCGGGCGGCGAAGAGTGAGGCGGTGGGGTAGAACTTGTCCATGGCGTTGTCGAGCTGGGCGCGGAGTTGGAGTTTTGAGCCCAGATTCTGAAAGATACCAAAATCCCAGATGGCATATCCAGCGGCAGCGAAGCCGGCGTAGGGTTCAAAGCGGCGGCCACGCATTTCTGAGCCGATGTGGAGGCTGGTGCCGGTCTTCTGATAGTCGTAACGGAGGAAGAGGCCTCCGGAGTGGCGAGCGGAATTGGGGAGGGCTTTGCCGGTGGCGGAGGGGGTGAAGCGGTCTGCGAGGATGACAGAGTCTAGGAAGGCGTAGTTGAGGATGAGGCTGAGGTCGCGGCGGAGTTTTCCGGTGATGTCTAGTTCGAGGCCCTGGTTGCGGACTTTGCCGATGGGGAAGACGGCTGAGAAGTTATCGCCGT
>JAPKYY010000418.1 GCA_026394095.1 Acidobacteriota bacterium
GTATTCACGGTTGAATTCGTAGCGGTGGCGGTGGCGCTCGCTGATCTCGGCTTCACCGTAGGCCTGTCGGGCGAGAGAGTTTGTGGCGAGTTTGCAGTCGTAGGCACCGAGACGCATGGTGCCGCCGAGTTCGTCGATGCCCTTGAGTTCGCGGAGTTTGTAGATTACACGATGGGCGGGAGCCGCATCGAATTCGGTTGAGTCTGCGCCACTCAGGCCGCAGACGTTGCGAGCGTACTCGATAACCATGGTTTGCATGCCGAGGCAGATGCCGAAGTAAGGGACGCGTTCTTCACGGGCGTAGCGGATGGCCTGGAGCATGCCTTCGATGCCACGGGGGCCAAAGCCGCCGGGGACGAGAATGCCGTCGTACTGTGCGAGGGATTCCTTGCACTCTGGCCAGACGAGCTCTTGTGCTTCGATCCACTTGAAGTTGATTTTGAGCTTGTGGGCGGTAGCGCCATGGAGGAGGGATTCTTTGAGGCTCTTGTAGGAGTCTTCGTATTCGACGTATTTGCCGACGAGGGCGATGTCGACTTCGTCGATCGGGTTCTTCATGCGGTCGAGCATGTCGAGCCAGTTGGACATGTCAGAAGGCGGAGTTTGCAGGTTGAGGAGTTCGAGGATTTTTTCGTCTAGCTTTTGCTCTGCGAGGACGAGCGGGATTTCGTAGACGCTCGAGACGTCGGGGGCGGCAATTACGGCATCTACGTCGACGTCGCAGAAGAGGGCGATCTTGCCTTTAAGGTCGTCTGAGAGAGGACGCTCGGAGCGGCAGATGAGGACGTCTGGCTGGATACCAATGGCGCGGAGTTCTTTGACGCTGTGCTGGTTGGGTTTGGTTTTGAGTTCCTGGGCGGCGGCGATCCAGGGCACCAGGGTGAGGTGGACGAATACACTGTTGTGGCGGCCGAGTTCGTGCCGGAGCTGACGGATGGCTTCGATAAAGGGTAGAGATTCGATGTCGCCAACAGTGCCACCAATTTCGACGATGACGATGTCGACGCCTTCGGCTACCTTGCGGGCGTTGGCCTTGATTTCGTCAGTGACGTGGGGGATGACCTGGACGGTTTTGCCGAGGTAATCGCCGCGACGCTCACGGGAAATGATGCGCTCGTAGATGCGGCCGCTGGTGAGGTTGTTGGCTTGCGAGAGGTGGGTGTGGGTGAAGCGTTCGTAGTGGCCGAGGTCGAGGTCGGTTTCAGCGCCGTCGTCGGTGACGAATACTTCGCCGTGCTGGAAAGGGCTCATGGTGCCGGGGTCGACGTTGAGATAGGGATCGAATTTTTGCATGGCGACGCGGAGGCCACGGCTTTCGAGCAGACAGCCAATCGACGCGGCGGAGATGCCTTTTCCGAGAGAAGAGACTACGCCGCCGGTCACAAAAATGTACTTAGCCATTTTGAAGAAGATTCCCCTGAGAGATGAGTTGATTGACACGTTCCAGGTCTTCGGGTGTGTCGACCCCGAGAGACTCATACTGCGTTTCGATGACGCGAATGCGGTGGCCATTTTCTAGTGCGCGGAGCTGTTCTAGAGACTCAGCGCGTTCGAGCGGGCCAACAGGCATTGCGGAATAGCCGAGCAAGAAATTCTTGCGGTATACGTAAAGGCCGATGTGCTTAAAGTAAGCTTCGTTAACGCCGCGATTGTAGGGTATGGGGCAGCGTGAGAAGTAGATTGCATCGCCGGAGAAACCCGTTACAACTTTGACGCAATTCGGGTTGGTGATCTCGCTGGGGACGTCGATGCGGCGCTTAAGGGTGGACATGACCAGGGAGGGGTCGTCGATGAGGGCCTGTGCGGCGAGGTCGATGGCGGCAGGGTCGATTAAAGGTTCGTCACCCTGGATGTTGACGATGATGTCGCAGTCCTGGTTTGCAGCGGCTTCAGAGACTCGATCGGTACCGGAGAGGTGATGGGGGCTGGTCATGACCACCTCTGCGCCGAAGGCGAGGGAGGCGTCGAAGATACGCTGGTCGTCGGTGGCGATCAAAACCCGGGTCAAGGTCTTTGCCCGGCTCGCTTTTTCCCAAACATGCTGCAAGATTGGCTTGTTTTTAAGGGTGACGAGGGCTTTACCGGGGAATCGGCTTGAGAGGAAGCGGGCAGGAATTACGCCAAGGACGCTTGGTGGAGCGCTTACGAGCGGCACATACAAAAATAGCATGTGGGGGGTGGGTTTTGGGGCAGATTTTGGAGAATTCTGCGCGTGAATTCTAGATCTGAACCAGTTTCAGGGTTGGTGAAAGAATGCGGAGGTCTGAAGGGTCACTGGTGAGGATGGGTTGACCTGCCCGCTGAGCGCAGACCACTACATGGGCATCTACAATGTCGGCTGTTTTTGTTTGGGCCAAGAGGCGTCCAACGGCAGTGGCATCGGGGCCGTCGAGCTTGACAAGATCAGTATCTGGTTGGCGAATCAGCCTGGATAGCCGTGCTTGCCGGGCTGGATTTCGCATTGCCTGGGCGAGTGCGGTGGACGGAATTGTGATTCTCATGCCCAGCTCTTTGGCCCGAGCCAGTAGGGTGAAGACTTTCCGATCGTCCTTGTCTATGGCGATGAGCCCGCCTGCGTCGAAGGTAAGGCCTTTCACGCGGCCTTCTTTTTCCTTGAGGTTCGGGCCAGGAGAATTTCGTCGGCCCAGGCACGTTCCTTTTTCGACAGTGGGCCGCCTGTTTTGTCGAGAGCTTGCGTAAGCATTTCCTGCCAGCCTGCAGCGTCGGAGAGGGCTACGGCAACAGCGTGTCTTACAAAGGCGGAGACGTTGGCGGCGCGCCCAGAGGCAATGAGGGATTGAATCTCTTTGAGCTGAGCGTTGTCGATTGTGATGGTTAACTTGGTAGTCGCCATACCAGAAACCATACCATGCGAGGCGCTCTTGGGAGTCATGATGGATCGGTTTCAATGTTGTATAGTGTAGGCCTGATGCGTACCTTCACCCGGCGAGGACTGCTCGCCTCAACCTCATTGCTTGCTGCCGCAGGCGCCGCACCCAAGCGTCTGATCGGGGTTACGATGATGCCCGAATTCATTCAGAACGAAGGCATTGACGGTGTGCTTCGTAACTTGGTGGAGCGGGCCGGGGTGAACGCTGTGACGACGTCGCCTTATGTGATGGAGCTTGCCGATGAGCGGACCGGGTCGCGTGAACCTCCTATTGATGCCGACGCTGGTAAGGTGCGTTTGCTTGATCGGCCACTGTGGGGAATGCGCGAGCTTTTCGTTCGAACCGCACCGAGCTTCGCCCACAATTTCAAACTCTTCGAGGGGCTTCGATATCAGCCTGCACAGGCGACCGAACTTACGCGGCAGCATGGAGGTTTGATCAAGGACTTCATTCGCGAAGCGCAGCGGCGCAAAGTGAAGGTTTACTTTCAGGTGCAGGCGGCGATTCCTCCTGGCTACCGTGTTCAGTTTGGCGGCCCTAAGCCCGAAGATGCGCCGCGTCTGCCCGATGGCCGCATTCCGCCACGGCGGCTTGCCAATAATGGAAGCCTTGGGAGGGTTGAGGTGCAGCGGTATCTCTCGGCACTGATTCGCGACATCTTCAAGAACTATCCCGAGATTGATGGGCTCTGAAGCAGGTGATGTGCAGCACGCTTCTGAAGACTGCCCGGGCGGCAGTAGATCAGGCGGGCGGGAAAGACAAAGAACTCATTCCGAACGCATTTCCGCCACCGTTCAATGAGTGGTCTGGCTTTACGCCGCCGACTGCGCTTGCGGCCGGGTGCAACGGGGCGAGTGTCAAGTTTTACACGATGCACTGGCCGATGATGTTGCGCTTCTATTCTGAGGCGCTGCTAAAGGCTAATCCGGGGCTGGACGAGCGCAAGCTTGTGCCTGCGCTTGCAGGCTGGCTGAAGCTTTCGGATGACGATCGCTATCGTACGCTGGCCGATTGCCGCTATCCCGAAACGGACGAGGCGCATGCGCTTTGCCAAAGACGAATCGCGGAGAAGTTTCGTGCCGCTAGCATGGACTCGCGCGACTTCACTGTATATGGGTTGGCCCATGGTTACGGACCGGTGAATGATTTTGCGGCGCGCTTGCGTGCGGTACATCAGGCGTCAAAGGGCAAGCTCTGGATTAATCGCTACGGCTATCTGAGCGATGCGAAGCTGGAACGCATTCGAGAGGTGTGCCGCTAGTGTCGATGAAGGACTACGAAATCTGGTTAGCGGCGACGCGCAAGAAACTTGCTGCTGCCGTGGCTGAGGCTGAACCGCTGGTTGCAGCAGGAGACTATGACGCAGCTGAGCGCCTGGTGCGTGCGGTGAATAGCGACATCTATGGAGCTGTAGCGCTGGGTGAGATGTTCACGCGCGCTCTTAGCCGTTGTGAGCGGCGTGGGTACCGGGCCGAAGCGCTGTACGGGCGCGCTTTGCGCTGGCGCAGCGCCTGGCCTGGTATCCATACAGCCGAAGAGGCTGCGGCCGAGCGCGCGCATGAGGAAGAGGTGAGCCAGGAGTTGAAGGCGCTGATCGAATCGTTACCAGAATGAGCGTCAACTATTGGACGACCGGAATCACGACTCCGGTTGGGGATGAAGTTCCATTGATGGTGATCTGGAGTTCGTAATCACCGGTGGCCATCGGTGGCACCTGGAAGCCTACGATGTAGACACCGGCGAAGCTCGAGAGGCCTACGTAGAGCGGGTTCAGTGTGGCAGTGCCGAGGCGGAGATTGACAGTGCCGGAGACGGGGTGGCCGCCGTCACGGGCCGGCGGGATTGTGCCGGCTGGCAGGTTTGGATTGGTTTGGCCCATGCCCATGCCGTAGGCAATCACGAAGTCGCCGGGGCGGGCGGGGCGGACGGCGATGCCGTTGATGCTGGTGACGCCGAAGAGATCTGCGGGGGCGATGTAGGCGCTGTTGTCGGCAGTAAGGGCAGCGATGAAGCGGCGGTTGCGCTGATCGTAGGTGAAGAAGGCAGGATTGAGGGCGCGAGCTTGTGCGGTTACGGCGGTGCTGCGGACACCATTGCGCTCTACGACGATGCTGACGTTGCCGGGGACGATTGTGTCTGGGGCGATGGCGTTGATCTGGCCGGGTGAGGTGAAGGAGATGAAGGCGGGGCGGTCGTTGATCAGGACGCGGGTGCCGTTGAGAGTGGTGGGGGCGTTTGAGCCATCGAAGCGACCGGTCCAGTCGCTGGTTACGTCGCTGAGAGCTGAGCCAAGGATCGAGAAAAAAGCACCTGGCGCGATGGGGGTGTTTTCAGAGAAGGTGGCACCGTTGCGGACGCCTGCTGCGGTGAAGGAGGGAGCGGTGGCACCGACAGAGTTGCTGAAGGGATTGGCTGCGAGGTCGCGGACTTCCGAGTCGGAGAGCGCGTTGGTGTAGGCGCGCAGAAGGGCGACGCGGGCGGAGGCGAAGTCTGTGGTTGAGGTGTCTGTTGTGTTGTCGAGGAAGAAATTGACGACGCGGTCTGGCGTGGTGAGGTTCATCGAAGTGGTGAGCAGGTTGATGTCGAGGGTGCCGTTAATGTAGAGGCGAGCACGTCCGTCGCTAACAGTAAGCACCATGTGGATATAGGGCCCGTTGGGAGAGGTAGCAGTGCCGGTGGTGAGGCGCGAGAATTCCCATCTATTGCTGGGGTTGATGTAAAGGCCACGGTCTGAGGTGCGGTTCTGATTATCGAAGACGCGGCGCCAGGAATTGGGCCTATCTGTGAAGGCAAAAAGCATCTCGAAGGAGTATGCGTTGGGGTTGACGAGATTCGTTGTGTTGAGGGATAGCCCGGCGTTCTGGCCGGGGTTGAGACTCTGCATGTCGTAGACGGTACGTTGCTGGCCGAGGACGGTGTCAGTAAGGAACGAATTTGTACCGCGGGGATTGACGGCTGTAAGGGCGGGGGCCGAAGATTGGGCGGCGTTAAGGGAGTTCTGGAAGTTGTAGGTAGCGACCAGAGCGGCAGATTGGGAATAGAGAGCGGCAGGGAGGAGAAGTGCCGCGACGCAGATGGAAATTTTCATACTCAATGGATCCAACGGAATCGCAGCGGAAAGCGGCTCAGTGTTTTTTTAGATTTTGTTTGGGATGACGGCGATTGCTTCCACTTCGATTAAAGCTTCGGGCGGGTAAAGCTCTGCGACACCGGCGAGAGTGTTGGCCGGGGGGTGCTGCTGATTGTAGTAACGGGCTCTGATCTCACGGATGATTGGGAGAGATTCGGCTTGCAGATTTTTGACGTACCAGTTGATTTTGACGACTTGGTCGAAGGTGGCTCCGGCTGCGGCGAGCGCATTTTTCAAATTGAGGAGGGCTTGTTCGGTCTGGGTGCGGAGATCCCCTTCACCAATAATCTGGCCATTCTGATCGACTGAGATTTGCCCGGAGACGCAGACCATTGTTCCGGGTTGGGCTGTGACGAACTGGCTGTAGCCGTTGGCTGGTGGGAGAGCCTGGGACATTTTATTTCTTCTCCGGGATCACGGTGATGGCTTCTACTTCGATGAGGACGTCGGCGAGGAAGAGCTCTGATACTCCGGCGAGAGTGCTTGCGGGCGGGTTGGTTTTGTTGAGATAGCGGGCGCGAACTTCGCGGATGATGGGCAGCTGATCCGTCTTGAAGTTTTTGACGTACCAGTTGAGTTTAACCACGTGAGAGAAGTCGGCGCCGGCGGCGGCGAGGGCGGCTTTGAGGTTGAGCATCGCCTGTTCGGTTTGAGCTTTGAGGTTGCCGATGCCGATGACTTTGCCTTCTTTGTTCATCGCCACCTGGCCGGAGATGAAGACCATCTTGCCGGGTCTGGTTGCAACTACGTGGCTGTAGCCGTTGGCCGGCGGGAGGTCTTTCGATTGTGGGTATTCGGTCTGGGCCAGGGTGAGGAGCGCAATGAGGGTAGCGAGCATAAGCTGATGGTACCTGCTTTGCACGAGGGTTGTGTACACTATGAGCGTGCGAAATATTACTTTTTCTGCAAGCGAAGAACTCATTGAACAAGCGAGGGCTGTGGCTGCGCGGAACCGACGGAGTTTGAATGATGAATTCCGCGACTGGCTGGCGAATTATGCCGGGGAGGGGCGCAAAACCGAGCTTAGTTTTCGCGAGGTGGTGTCGCAGTTGAAGGATGTTAAGGTAACGCGTAAATATTCACGGGAGGAGATGAATGAAAGGCGCTAAGGTCTTCTTCGACACCAATGTGCTGATCTATGTCTTCGACAAAACTTCAAAGCAGAAGGCGAAGCTGGCGATGGAGTTGATTGACTCGGCAACGGGTGAGGGGCGTGGAGTGCTGAGCATGCAGGTGATTCAAGAATTCATAAATATTATGCGGCGCGGTCAGAAGCCTCTGATGAGTGTGGCGCAATGCAGGGTGTTTCTAGGTGTGCTCACGGAGCGCTTTGAACTGGTTCGCCAAACCCCAGATCTCTTGACTCGCGGTTTGTATGTTCATGAGGCATTTCAGATCTCCTGGTATGACTCGTTGATTGTAGCGGCTGCTCAGGCTGGTGGCTGCGATGTGCTCTATTCAGAGGATTTGTCGCATGGACAGGCTTATGGGAGCGTTCGGGTGCTGAACCCGTTTGCCGGTGCCTAGGTGCCGCAGAAAGTGCGGTAGGGTTCGCTTTCAAGTGGAGCGGGTTGGGTGTAGGCATCGAGGCCGGGCCGTTCGGTGAAGGGTTGGGTGATGACTTCGAGGAGAGTCTCGAATGGTGCGAGATTGTTGTGCTCTGTGGCGGCGGTTAGAGCGGCTTCGACCTGGTGGTTGCGGGGGATGTAGAGGGGATTGTTCTGGAGGATGAGAGCGGGGTCTGGTTTGCGCTCTTGCCATGCTTCGGCCCAGGCTTCTGAGGGGCTGCGTTTTTCGGCCAGTGAGCGGAAGGCAAGTGTGTAGTCTATGTTCTTACCGTCCATGGCGGCGAGGAAGCCGGTGGCGAGGAGGAGATCGCCGGGTTGGGCTTCGCCGGTGAGACCCAGTTTGGCCCGCATGCCTTCGAGCCAGTAGTGGTCGTAGAGATCAGTGAAATTGTTGACGGTGTTAGTGGCTTTTTCGATTGCTACCTTGTCGTCATTGTCGATGAGCGGGAGCATGGTTTCGGCCAAACGGGCGAGGTTCCAGCGGGCGATTGCCGGTTGGTTGGCGAAAGCGTAGCGGCCCTGACGGTCTATGGAACTGAAGACGGTGCTGGGGCTGTAGCGGTCCATGAATGCGCAGGGGCCGTAGTCGATGGTTTCGCCCGAGATGGCCATGTTGTCGGTGTTCATGACGCCGTGAATGAAGCCGACGTGGACCCATTTGGCGATCAGCGAAGCTTGCCTGTCGCAGACGGCGTTGAGGAAGGCGAGGTAGGGGTTAGGGTCTTTGGCAAGCTCTGGGTAATGCCGGGCGATCGAGTAATCGGCGAGTTTTTTCACCTTGTCATAGGCTTGGCGCGCGGCGAAGAACTGGAAGGTGCCGACGCGAATGTGGCTAGCGGCAACGCGGGTGAGGACAGCGCCGGGGAGGCGTGTTTCGCGGAAGACGGGTTGGCCTGTGGCGACTGCAGCGAGAGCGCGCGTGGTGGGGATGCCGAGGGCGTGCATGGCTTCGCCCATCAGATATTCGCGGAGGACGGGGCCGATGGCAGCCTTGCCGTCACCGCCGCGAGAGAAGGCCGTGCGGCCGGAGCCTTTAAGCTGGATGTCGCGGCGTTGGCCGTAGATGTCGATGACTTCGCCGAGCAGGAGGGCGCGGCCGTCGCCGAGTTGGGGGACGAAGTTGCCGAACTGATGGCCGGCGTAGGCTTGGGCGATGACGGTGGCGCCTTCGGGGGGCTGGTTGCCAGAGAAGATTTCGGCGGCGTTGAGTTGATCCGGGTCGAGGCCTAGTTCTATCGCTAGGGCGGTGTTGAGTTTGAGGAGTTTTGGGGCGGGAGCGGAGTCGGCCGTGCCTGGGGCGTAGAAGCCCTCGAGATCTCTTGCGTAGGTGTTGTCGAAGTTGAAGCCGGTTACTGCCATGAACTTTGAGTATGAACTACAAGTGACTTGATTCCCAGGGCCCGGGGTGAGTCTGCCTGATCCTCAGTTGAGAGAGATTCAGCCTCGCAGAGTGTTGCGATTTACTAGCCGAAGGCAAGCTATGCCGTAGGGAGAAGCGGACGCTTCTTCGAGATGGTGGTGGCTTGCTCGTAAGCGTGGGCCATCTGAAGGACGCTGAAGTCACTGTTGTGGCGGCCAACGATCTGGATGCCTACGGGGAGACCTTCTGGCGTGAAGCCGGCCGGGACGGAAATAGCCGGGTTGCCTGTTACTGAGATGAACCAGCAAGAGCGCATCCAGTCAATATAGTTATCGAACTTGATTCCATTGATCGAAGTTGGGTAGGGAGTCTTGACGTCGAAGGCGGGGAGCTGCGTTGTAGGCAGGATGAAGTAATCGTATTTGTCGAGAAAGGTCTGGAAGCGCTGCCAGACCTGGCCGTGGAGTTGCTCGGCTTTGGCAATATCCGGGCCGGTAAGTCTGAGGCCGTCTTCTACTTCTTTGAGGAGAGTGTCTTTGTAGGCTGAGCGATGGGTGCGGATGCGCTCGCCGTGGTTGGCGGCCGAGTTCCAGGCGCGGAGGGTTTTGAAGGCGAAGTCGGCTCCGGTGAAGTCTGGCTCGGCTTGCTCGACGATGCAGCCGAGCGATTCGAAGACTTTGCGTTGGGCGTCGATCACTGCAAGGGTTCGGGGATCGAAGGGGTTGCCGTTGAGATCTTTGAACCAGGCGATGCGGGTGCCTTTGAAGGTCTTGCTCAATGGTTGGCGAAAGGTCGAGCCGGGTTCGGGAAGGGAATTGGGGACCATTGAATCTGGCCCTGCGATGGCACTCAGGAGCAGCGCAAGGTCGGCGACGCTACGGGCCATCGGGCCTGCCGTGCTGAGAGTGAACCAGGGGAAGAGAGCGCCTCTGGCGGGGACACGACCAATAGAGGGCCGGAAGCCAACGATGTTGCAGAAGGAAGCCGGGTTGCGGAGGGAGCCGCCCATGTCGCTGCCGTCTGCGATTGGGATCATGCCTGAGGCCAGCGCAGTAGCTGCGCCCCCGCTGGAGCCCCCGCAGGTTTTAGTTGTGTCGTAGGGGTTTAGTGTTGCGCCAAAGATCGTGTTGAAGGTCTGTGAGCCGGCACCGAATTCCGGCGTGTTGGTTTTGCCAATGGTGATTGCGCCTGCTGCCTGGAGACGGTCGATGATGAGGTCGTTTGCGGTGGGGATGTTGTCTTTAAAGAGCGGAGAGCCAAAGGTGGTGCGGATGCCTTTGGTGTTGACGAGGTCTTTGTGCGCGATGGGGAGGCCGTGAAGCGGGCCGAGTGGTTTGCCTTTGGCTTGTTGTTCGTCAGCGAGATTGGCTGTGTGCTGGGCCTGGTCGCTGGCGAGGGTGACGATTGCGTTGAGCTTGGGATTGACTCTATCGATTTGTTTGAGGTGGGCGGCCAGACATTCACGGGCAGAGAGTTTTTTTGTTTTGATGAGTTGGGCGAGATCGATGGCACTGCGGAAGCAGAGTTCGTCTGAGGGGGCAGCGTAGAGTGCTGCGGCTGCTGGGAGGAGGGCTTCGCGGCGTGTAAACACTGCTTCAGAGCTTAACAAAAAAGGGGCGCTGACCTTGCGGCCAGCGCCCCTTTTTTTCAACTGAACTAGTTGGAGACGTCGGAAGTGTTTGAGAGCTCACGAACGGGCAGCCAGAGCTTGTACCATTCCTTCTGCTCGGGAGAATCAGTGTACTTCTTGAGCGCTTCAACCGATTCGAATTCCATGACGAGGACGTGGGTGAACTTGGAGGGGCCGCCCTGAACGAGGATCGGGTTGAGCCAGACGTTCTTGATGCCTTTGTACTTGCCG
>JAPKYY010000877.1 GCA_026394095.1 Acidobacteriota bacterium
CTTGTTCAAGCCCAGAGATGCTGTCGAGGATCCAGACAGAGCGGCCGTGAGTGCCGAGGACGAGGTCGTTGTCGCGCGGGTGGATCGCGATGTCGTCGACAGGCACACGGGGCAGGTTGTTCTTGAATTCCTGCCAGGTGTCGCCGGCATCAAAGGAGACATAAAGACCGAACTCGCCGCCAGCGAAGAGCAACTTGGGGTTCTTGGGATGTTCGCGGATTACGTTCAGGACACCACCGGATTCGGGGATGCCGGTCTTGATGGCTTTCCAGGTTTTGCCGAAGTCGGTGGTCTTGTACATGTAGATGCCGAAATCGTTGGTGCGGTGGCCATCGAAAGTGACATAGGCCGTGCCCTGATTGTGTTGGGAAGAGATGATGCGGCTGACGTAGGTGCCCTTGGGGACGCCGGGGACGTTGGCTACAACGTTCTTCCATGTCTCGCCATCGGTTGTGACATGGAGGTTGCCATCGTCGGTACCGGCCCAGACGATACCGGCACGGGTTGCGGATTCGCTAAGAGTGGTGACGGCGGGGTAATTGGCGACACCGTCGTTGCGTGCGAGCATCGTGCGATCGCTGACACTCTTCCCCATGATGGATAGCGTGTTGCGGTCTGCATTGGAGGTAAGGTCGGGGCTGGTGCGGCGCCAGTTATCGCCCTGGTCTGTCGACTTAAAGACGAAGTTGCCGCCATAGTAGAGAGTCTTGCGATCGTGTTTGGAGATGGTGATCGGGGAATCCCACTGGAAGCGGAAGCGATCCATCGTGTCGTTGTCTTCGCGGGGTCGGATGGAGCGGGCCTCGTGAGTTCGAAGGTCGCGACGGGAGAGGTTTCCGTCTTGTGATTCGGCGTAGACGATCCAGGGTTCTTCCGGGTCGATTTGTGCGTAGAAGCCATCGCCGCCCTGCACCTGATACCAGTCTTCATTGGTAATGCCGTGGCTGAAGGTGGTGGCTGAGGGGCCGCACCAGGTGTAATTATCCTGAAGGCCGCCACAGATCTTGTAGGGCTTTGCGTTGTCGAGGCCGATTTCGTAGAACTGGCCGATGGCGATTTGGGCGCGGTCGTCCCAGTGGCGACCTGCGTCGCGCGAGAAGTGAATGCCACCATCGCAGCCGTCGACGATGTTGTCGGAGTTGGCTGGATCGATCCACATGGCGTGATGATCGGAGTGCAGATTGGAGCCCCGCTCGGTCTTGAAGGTTTTCCCACCATCCTCTGAGTAGTGGAGATTGACGCCGAGAACCCAGATGCGCTGGTCGTTGTTCGGATCGATGCGGACGTTGGAGAAGTACATCGGGCGGGGGTTGGTGTTGGACATCTTCGTCCAGCTGTCGCCCTTGTCGTCGCTACGGTAGAGGGCGGGTTGTTGCGATTCCACGAGTGCATAAATGATGTTGCCGTTGCGACGGTAGACATCGAGACCGATGCGGCCCAGGTCTTCCTGAGGCAGGCCCTTGGTGAGCTTCTTCCAGGAAGCTCCGCCGTCGGTGGTGCGGTAGATTGCGCTACCGGGCCCGCCGCCGTTCATGCCGAAAGGTGTGCGCCGTCGCTGATAGGCCGCAGCAAAGATGGTGTCAGGATTGTGGATGTCCATCGCAATGTCGTTGACGCCGGTGTCTGCGTTGATTGCGAGGGCCTTGGTCCAGGTCTTGCCGCCATCGATGGTTTGCCCCAGGAAGAGCTTTGGCGATTGTTTGATTCGCCGGTGCCCACCCAGACGGTTTCAGGCTCTGACGGGGCAACAGTTACGTCGCCAATCGAGGAGAGGGATTGATCGTCGAAGATGGGGTCCCAGGTGATACCGCTGTTGACCGTCTTCCAGACTCCTGCAGACGCAGTGCCGGCATAGATAGTGTTGGGGTTGGATTCAACGACAGCAAAGTCATCGATGCGACCGCCCATGTTTGCTGGCCCGATTTCACGGAATTTGAGTGCTTTGAATTGGTTGATGCTTTGGGAGTAAGCAGCGGGAAGGAGCAGTAATAGAGTTGCAAGGGCGGCCCGTGTCATCTTGTTGTTGTAGCAAATATCGATCTTATTTGTTAGCCGCCGTGCTCTTTGTTAAGATCGCCGTGATGCAATTGAGGCCCAAATGCTAACCCGGAGAGCTCTACTGGCTGCGGCTGCAGCCCAAAAGCGGAAGCCGAACATCCTGCTCTTGCTGGGGGACAATTGGGCAGCACCGCATGCGTCGATTCTGGGTGACCCGGTGGTTCGGACTCCCAACTTTGACCGGCTGGCGAGAGAAGGGGTTTTGTTTACCAGCGCGTGTGCGCCGAATCCATCGTGTTCACCGTCGCGGGCGAGTCTGTTAACCGGCCAGGAAACACACCGGTTACGCGATGCGGCCAACCTGTATGGACCACTGGCGGCTGAGTTTCCGCGCTATCCATCATTGCTGGAAGAAGCGGGGTATCAGATTGGATTCTCTGGCAAGGGGTGGGGGCCGGGAACTGTGCCTGGTGAGGCACGGAATCCAGCTGGGGATACTTACAAGTCGTTTGATGAGTTTCTTCAGAAGCGGCCGCCCGGAAAGCCTTTCTGCTTCTGGTTTGGCAGTCACGACCCGCACGTGCCATGGAACCGGGGCGAAGCGCGGAAATCCACAATGAAGACTTCGGCGCTGCGTGTGCCCGCCCACTTGCCCGACCATGCGAGGACGCGGGAGGACATCCTGCGCTATTACGCCGAAGTGGAGGAGTTTGATTTCGAGTGCGGGCAGATCATCGAGACGCTTCGAGCGAGCGGAGAACTCGACAACACGCTGGTGGTGATGACCAGCGACAACGGCTGGCAGATGCCGCGTGGCCTGGCAAATTGCTACACGCTGGGAGTGAAGGTTCCGATGGCGATGCGATTTCCAGGGCAGATTCGCAAAGGGCAGACGCGCGATGACTTTGCAACGCTGGCCGATCTTGCGCCGACCTTTCTTGAGGCGGCTGGGATTCCGGTGCCCGCCCAGATGACGGGCAGGAGCCTGTTTTCAAGTTATCGAAGGCAGTTTGTGTATCTCGAAAGAGAGCGCCATGCAAATGTGCGGAAAGGGGATCTTGGCTATCCCATCCGCGGAATTCTCACGCCCAAGCACCTGTATTTGCGGAATCTGGAGCCGGATCGCTGGCCTGCGGGCGACCCGGAGTTTTATTGGGCGGTTGGGCCTTATGGCGATGTCGATGATTCGCTCACAAAGAGATTGTTAATTGAGACAAAGGTGCAACCGTACTTCGATCTCTGCTTCGGCAAGCGCCCCGCCGAAGAACTTTATGACCTATCGAAAGATCCGGATCAGGTGCGGAATCTGGCTGCCGATGCAGGTTATCGCAAAGTGAAAGATCAGCT
>JAPKYY010000109.1 GCA_026394095.1 Acidobacteriota bacterium
ATCTCTGGCATCATCGAAGACGCGAAGTTCAAAACCTTCGGCTGCGGCTCAGCCATCGCCTCTTCCTCCCTCGCCACCGAATGGCTCAAGGGCAAGACGGTCGATCAGGCTATGGAGATCAAGAACACCGAGATCGTCACCGAACTCGCGCTTCCTCCCGTCAAGGTCCACTGCTCTGTTCTTGCTGAAGACGCCATCAAGGCCGCCATCAACGACTACAAGAAGAAGGCTGTCCCCGCACACGCCAACGCATAAATGGAAACCGCAGAACTCAAGATCGACGTAACACCAAAGGCCGTCTCGAAGATCCGCCAGGCCTTCGCCAAACAAGGCGTCTCTGGCGGTCTGCGTCTGGGTGTCCTCGGCGGCGGCTGTTCAGGCTTGAGCTACCAGTTCAAGTTCGACACCAAGCCCCGTGCCACCGATCACGTCTTCGATTACGAAGACGTTAAGGTCTTTATCGATCCCAAGTCCATGCTCTTTCTCAAGGGAATGATTCTAGACTACAAAGAGAGCCTCATGCAGTCCGGCTTCGAGTTCATCAACCCGAACGCCACCAAAAGCTGCGGTTGCGGCACTTCGTTCTCCAGTTAACCAATGGATTACTATCGCGTTCTGGGTATCGACCCCAAGTTGCAGCTCAATCTCAATGAGCTGCAACAACTGTTTTATGGCCGCAGTCGCGAGCTTCACCCGGATCGTTTCGCGCGCGCTGAAGCCAGCGTCCGCGACGCCGCCCTTCAGGAAAGCTCAACGCTAAACGACGCCTACCGTACGCTCCGCGATCCGCTCCAACGGGCCGAGTATTTTCTTAAGCATCGTGGCTTTGACATCGGGGAACAGGGCACCAAGGAAGTTCCCCCAGAGCTGCTTGAAGAAGTCTTCGAGCTCAACATGGCGCTCGAAGAACTCAAAGATGGCGACGAATCTGCCCGCCCTCAGCTAGCCACTGCCCGCGATCATTTCGCAGCTCTTTTGGCCCAATCGGACATTGAACTCGACCACCTCTTCGCCGCTCACGACGCGACACCTGGCGAAGAGCCTCTCAAGCAAATCCGCGGCTTGCTCAATCGCCGCCGCTACATACAAAATCTCCTTAGGGACGTGAATGGGTACCTTTCAAATTGACTTCGGCGACGCCGCCCAACCAGAACGCATCATCGGCATCGATCTTGGCACTACTAACAGCCTCGCTGCCTTTATGGACCTCACCGGCCCAGAAATCATCGCCGCCCCAGATGGCGCGCGCATTGTCCCGAGCGTAGTCGCTCTCCTCGAAGACGGCTCGCTCATCGCCGGTAACGCCGCCAAAGCTCGCCTCGCCCAGCACCCTCTCGAAACGCTCTACTCCACCAAGCGCTTCATGGATCGCGCTGCCTCTCCCCTCAAAATCGGCAACCGCGAACTCACCCCGCCCGAGGCTGGCGCCCGCATCCTGCTCGAACTCAAGAACAACGCCGAAGCCTTCTTCGGTGAGCCCATCACCAAAGCCGTCGTTACCGTCCCTGCTTACTTTAACGATGCTCAGCGCCAGGCCACCAAAGACGCTGGCCGCATCGCTGGTCTCGATATCCTCCGTCTGGTCAATGAGCCTACGGCCGCAGCTCTTGCCTACGGCCTCGACAAGCGCAACTCCGGCACCATCGCCGTCTACGATTTCGGTGGCGGCACCTTCGACATTTCGATCCTCAAAATCCAGGACGGCATCTTCGAAGTACTTGCCACCAACGGAGACACACACCTGGGTGGCGACGATATCGACAGTCTCCTCATCCAGATCGCCATCGAAGACGTGGCCACAGAATGGGGAGCGCCCATCAGCGATGATTCGGCTGCTGTTGAAACCCTGCGCCAGGCCGTCATCAAGGCCAAAGAGCAACTCAGCTTCGCCCTCTTCGCCAACATCGACCTCGAGTACAACGGCAAGCGCTACCAGCGCGAGATCACCCGCGAAATCCTCGAGCGCTTGATCGCCCCTCTCATCGAGCGCACGCTAGCACCCTGCCGCCTGTGTCTCGCAGATGCGAAGCTGACTCATGAAGACATCGACGAAGTTGTCCTTGTGGGCGGCTCCACCCGCATCCCGATGGTCCGCAAGGCAGTCGAGAATCTTTTCCGCTCGAAGCCCCATACCGAGCTTAACCCGGACGAAGTCGTAGCTCTCGGTGCCGCCATTCAGGCTGGCATTCTCTCGGGCGAAGTCAAAGACACTCTCCTTCTCGACGTCACACCCCTATCGCTCGGCATCGAAACCATGGGCGGCGTGGTCACCAAACTGATCCACCGCAACTCAACTATTCCGGCGAGCGAAACGGAACACTTCACCACCGCCGTCGACGGGCAGACCAACGTTCTCATCCACGTCCTCCAGGGCGAACGCGAACTCGTAAAAGACTGCCGGTCCCTGGCCCGCTTCGAACTCACCGGTATAGAACCAGTCCCAGCCGGCCTTGCCCGCATCGAAGTCAAATTCCTCATCGATGCCAACGGCATCTTGAACGTCTCAGCCAAAGACACCCGCACCGGCAAAGAGCAAAGCGTCGAAGTCAAGCCCAGCTACGGCCTCACCGACGAGCAGGTCGAAGCGATGATTCTCGAGTCACTCACCAATGCCGAAAGCGACATCCGCGAGCGGCAGGTCCGTGAAGCCCGCGTCGAGTCCGACCGTATCCTCGGAGCACTCGAAAGCGCCAAGCAAAGCGATGCCTGGTTCGAGCTCCCCGAAGAAGATAAAGCCGCTATCCAGACCGCCCACAACGAGCTCCTTCTCGCCTATCATGGAGACGACCACCGCCTCATCCAGGCCCACATGGATAAGCTGGATAAAGCCAGTCTCAAACTAGCCGAAAACATGATGAACTCCGCCGTCCGCGGCGCCCTTAAGGGAACCAAAATATGACCATCAAGCTCACCTGGGACAAAGCCGAAGACATCGGCATCGAACTCTATGAAGCCAACCCCGACATGGATCCTCTCCAGGTCCGCTTCACCGACCTCCACAAAATGGTGATCGAACTCCCCGGCTTTGCCGACGATCCCCTCAAGTCCAATGAACCCAAGCTCGTAGCCATCCAGATGGCCTGGTACGAAGAATACAAGGAAGGTCAGGAATAGACCTCCAGTTCATCTTCGCTGTCATTAACATCATCATTAGTGACATCATCCTCGCCGGTGACAATGCTGTTGTCATCGCCATGGCCGTGCGTTCGCTCCCACCCAAAGAACGCCGTTTAGGCTCGATGCTCGGCGCCGGTCTCGCCGTAGGCCTCCGCATCGTACTCACCTTCTTCGTCGCTCAGATGATGAACCTCCCCTGGCTCCATCTGGTGGGCGGCGTCCTCATCCTCTGGATCGCAGTGAAGGTTCTAATCGATTCAGAGCCCGAAAGCGCCGATCACGTAAAGCCGGCCAATGGCTTGATGAGCGCAATGTGGATCATCCTCGTCGCCGACATCACCATGTCGCTCGACAATGTTCTTGCAGTAGCCGGAGCCTCCCACGGCAACATCTGGCTCCTGATCTTCGGCCTGGGCTTGAGCATCCCACTGGTTGTAGGAGCCAGCGGCATCCTCTCCAAGCTGATGGACAAATACCCGATCATCGCCTACATCGGTTCAGCAGTTCTGGGTCGCGTAGGAGCTCAAATGATCCTCGAAGAGAAGATGGTCAAAGAAGCCCTGCAGCTCGGACAGTACAGCCAATGGGCCATCCAGCTGGCCTCTGCAATTGCGGTAGTCGCAATAGCCAAGCTGATCCTCAAACGCCGGTCTTAAGCTCTGCCGACAAGCCCTTCGCCGCCTGTATTGCCGCCACCGGATTTCCTGTCACCACCGCTGTCCCCAACTGAATCACCCCCGTAACGATCCGGATCCCCTTCTTGACATCGTTGATCTTGAGAATCGCCTTGGTGCCCCGTTCCGTAGCCTTCGTGATTGCCTTCAGGTCTTCACTCAACCCTTCCATTGCAACCACGATCGCCTCATCGCGCATCTTCTTCGATAGCCGTCGCAAAGCTTTCTCCGACTTCGACAACTCTGCTGCATCCTCATTGCTGAGTGCATCAAAGTTCTCATCAAGAAAATCGGCTATTGCATTAGCCGCATCGTTGTACTTGGTAGCCCACCGCTCAGCGGATTCGTTTACTGTATCTGGCATAGTCTACTTTCCTGACGCAAAGGCCTGATCTACCTTCTTCTGTTCTACTTGTATCGCTCTGGCAGTTTCTCCTAAAAACTGAGCAAGGCCCGCAGACTTCCAGTTCCCATTGGCCTCTTTCAATTTACGATGCCCATCGGCGATGGATTTCAAAATCTTTCGATAAGACAAAGTGGCATTCTTCTTCGCCCGTAAGGCCAGCAGCACGTTTTCTCCCTGTTCGATCCACATCCTCGAAACGATAGACCCTTTATCCTGGCCACGAAGGCCCGCGCGATAGTAGCTCTTGATGGCATCGGCAGTGGCATCAAAATCGTCGGCGATGTTCTCACCAATGACACCGCTCATCGCCTCCACCGCAGCTTGCAGAGGCTCATCCGCAATATCGATCATTTTGCCCAGCTCGCGCCTTCGGTACCCATCCGTAAGTGCTTTGCTGAGTACATTCGTCAAGCCCTTGAGCGCCGTCGCCTGCGCCCCGGAAAGTTTGATCGGCCCCTTCAGGCTGTCAATGGCCGCATCCGCTGGCTGCGTGATCAGAACGTTGTCGCTAGCCAGTAATTTCAGCGTTCCCATATAGTCTGCGATAACTTTATGAGCGGTGATCAATGCGGCTTCCGCCTTGAGGGAAGTCCCGCACTCGCCGGTGGTTTCAGCGGCAAAGACGCTAGCCGCATCCTCGCGCGTCGTCTTCATCAGCACTTCGCAGTTACTCACTACCGAATGTGCAACGCCGGCAAATTCACTGGTTGCCTTGTCCGCTAGCGCCGCAAAGGCCGCAATTTCCTGTGGCTGATTGCAACTGCCCAGCGTCAGGGCCAAAGCAACAAGCGCGAAGCGAAATCTTCTCATGGGCTTTGGAGCTTATCACAGCTCAAGACAAACTACCGTTCGAACGTAAGTGTCGCCGTCCCAGCGGCACCCGTGTAAATCAACTCCAACTGCCGGAATTGAAGATCCATATCCTTTGTAGCCAGAATTGTCAGAATCAAGATTATCACCGTTGTAATAATAACCTAAACCACGACTGACATCACAACCAACATAATCATCAGCTGCATTTCCTAAATCCGCATCTACATACTGAGCAAAATATGTTTTCTCCAATGTCTGAGTACCACGGTTAATCAACTCATAGTTGTAGAACGTCATTTTATTGATC
>JAPKYY010001026.1 GCA_026394095.1 Acidobacteriota bacterium
AACTTTACGATATTGGGGCAGAGCTTGCGACTCTAAAGAAACCTTATTTCGAGCGGATGAAGGCCGAACGCTTGTCGAAGCTAAGCCCTGAAATTCAAGCAGCCTTTGCGGTGGAAGAAGAAAAGCGCAGCCCGGTTCAGAAGGCTTTGCACGATGAACACATGAAGAGTGTGAATCCGAGCGATGACCAGATATGGCGAGTGCTGAATGATGGCGACAAAGACAAACTGGAGAAATTGAAGAACCGTTTGCTCGCCCTTTATGGGAGTTTCGGACCTGGACCGCTGGCACCGGGTATGACCGATGTTGGCCGTGAGGCGCCCAAGACCTTCGTCCCTGGCAAGGGCACTCCGTTTGGGGAGGAAGTGCAGCCAGGATTTTTGACGGCTCTGGGTGGTGGAAATATTCCAGCGCCGGGGCTTGATTCACTTACTACGAGGCGGCGCGCAGCCCTGGCAGAATGGATCGCAAGCCCTGAGAATCCGTTGACTGCTCGAGTGATCGTAAATCGAATCTGGCAGTTCCACTTTGGCCGCGGCCTGGTGGCAACATCGAGTGATTACGGAACCCGCGGGGCTGCTCCCAGCCATCCCGAACTGCTGGATTATCTGGCAAAGAAGTTTGTCGATGGCGGGTGGAGCATGAAGAAGTTGCACCGGGAGATCTTGCTTTCAGCCTCCTACCGGCAATCAGCATCCGGAACAGTGGAAGGCCGCGAGAAGGATCCTGAAAATCAATATCTGTCTTACTTCACACGACGCCGGCTTGAGGCTGAAGAGATTCGCGATGCGGTGCTGGCAAGCACTGGAACGTTGAATACAAAAATGTTTGGACGGCCCGTTGTTCCTGCGCTTGCAAAAGAAGAACTCTACGGTATGAGCCAGCCACAAAACAACGCCTGGCCGGTGACCTCAGATCCGTCAGAGCATACGCGGCGTTCGATCTATATGTTGGTGAAGCGAACTTACCGCATGCCGATGCTTGAAGTTTTCGACCAACCCGAAGGTGTGCTCAGTTGTTCCCGACGGGAGAGTTCCACTACATCGACGCAAAGCTTGAGTTTGCTGAACAGCCAGTTTACGGTGGATCAATCAGCTGCGCTTGCCAAGAGTGCGGACATTAAGAGTATTTGGCTGAAGGTGCTGCAGCGCGTGCCCGATGCCAATGAAATTGCTATGGCTGGAGAATTTCTTTCTCGCCAGGCGACGTTACTGGGCAGTGCTGAGGCAGCCCGTCGCGAGCTGGTGCGTGGGCTGCTGAACACGAACGAATTTCTGTACATTGACTAAGGATCTGAGATGACTTACGAAAAATCACGACGGCAGTTTTTTCTTGATGCGGGCAAAGGTTTCGGATCTCTCGCTTTAGCCAACATGGTTTCGCAGGCTGCTGAGCAGGCCAAGGCGAAACGTGTCATTTTTCTCTTCATGCATGGTGGCGTGAGTCATGTGGATACCTTTGATCCCAAGCCTTCGTTGACAAAGTATGACGGGCAGCCACTTCCTGGTAGTTTTGGGCAGGGATTGATCACAAGCCGTATCGACTTTCGCAAGGCACTCATGCGGGGCAGCCCCTGGAATTTCACCAAGGCCGGCAAGAGTGGTCTTGAGATAAGCGACCTCTATCCACACGTGCAGAAACATGCCGACAAGCTTGCTGTGATCCGCAGCTGTTTCGGGGATGCCTTTGATCATGCTCCGGCGATTTACCTGCGCGCCAGTGGGAGTCAGTTTCCGGGCCGACCGTCTTTGGGTGCCTGGTCGGTCTATGGACTTGGGAGCGAGAACAAGAATTTGCCTTCCTTTGTAGTTATGAGCGATGGAGCCATGAAGAGTGGTTCGGGTGCTTATGGCAGTGGCTATCTGCCAGCCGTCTATCAGGGCACGGTGTTTCGCGGAGGGCAAAGCCCGGTTCTGCATTTGGCTTCACCGGAGGGTGTCAGTAATGAAGCTCAAAAAGAAACGTTGTCGCTCATCAATCGCATGAATCGCAAATTCTCGGCAACGCGCGAAGAGGATTCCACACTCGATGCCAGGGTGGCTTCTTATGAGCTGGCTTACCGGATGCAGGCAGAAGCTCCTGATGTTGTGGACTTGAGCAAGGAGAGCGAGGAGACCAAGAAGCTGTACGGTATTGGCGAAGCGATGACTGACGACTTCGGCCGCAAGTGTCTTCTGGCAAGACGGCTGGTTGAGCGTGGGGTTCGTTTTGTGCAGCTTTACTCTGGCACCAATCTCGGCGACGACTGGGATGACGCGCATAACGATTTGCTGGGTAGCCACAACAAAATGGCGAAGAAGAGCGACCAGCCGATTGCCGGATTGCTGGCCGATCTGGAGGGGCGAGGCTTGCTCGATTCGACCCTTGTTGTCTGGTCGACGGAGTTTGGACGAACGCCACTGGCTGAAGGCAAGAATGGACGGGATCATCATCCCTATGGATTTTCTATGTGGATGGCTGGAGCTGGAATTCGTGGCGGCCGAGCACTAGGGGCTACTGACGAATTTGGCTTAAGAGCGGTTGAAGAACGCAAAGACGTCAACGACATGCACGCAACGATTTTCAGGATGCTCGGCATGGATCACACCAAAGTGACTTATCGCTTCCAGGGGCGGGATATGCGGCTTACCGACGTGCACGGCGAGGGCGAATTTACTTCCTGGCTGACGGAGAAGGCTTGACCGGTTTTTTCTGATTCGCAGTGGGCTTGGATGCAGATGCTTTTGCGGGTGCGCGCTTGATTGCAGTTGGTTTGGCTGCTGACCGGGTGACTCTGGCAGGTGCCGATCTGGTGGGCTTGGCCTTGACTGCAACTGTTTTCATTGGCTTAGGCTTGGCTACCATTTGCTGGACCACTGCATAGCCTGCGGTTTCGAATTTCGGGTTCGCTTGTTCCATCGATTGAAGCCCGACATGATATTGCCGTGCGACGGTTTCCAGCGTGTCGCCAGAATTTAATCGGTGCAAGCGCCAGGTGTCTCGCTTATCCGGTGGAACGAGGTTGAAAGCCGCTTTCACTTCTTCACCCATATTCTTGGGAACCCGCAGAAAATAGCCGGGAGGAACCACGTTGCGCAAGATAGCCGGGTTCATATCCTGCATAGTGGTTACTGGAACTTGAGCAGCATCGGCTGCCAGTTGAAGACTCGTGCTTGAGTAGACTTCGATCGTGTCGTAGTCCAAGGGCGGTTCCAGTTCGAGATTGGCAAGACCGTAATCGACCGGGTTCTTCATGATGATGGTCAGGGCCAAAATGATTGGCACATAATTGGTGGTTTCGATTGGGACAGCATGCCGGTTGCGCAATTCCCAATAGTCGGCGTAGGCAGTTTTCTGAACTGCGCGATCTACGCAACCAGGCCCGCAATTGTAAGCTGCCAGCGCAAGATGCCAATCG
>JAPKYY010000742.1 GCA_026394095.1 Acidobacteriota bacterium
GCCTTCGTCTTCTCACCCGAAGCCGCCCTCAAACACAAATCAAAAATCTCCTTACCTACCTGCTCCACACTCGCATCTCCATCCACAATCCGTCCCGCATTGACATCCATGTTGTCCACCATGCGTTTATAAGTGTTCGAGTTGGTAGCAATCTTGATCACAGGCACATTCGGGAAGCCAATCGCACTCCCCCGTCCCGTAGTAAACGCAATCAAATTACAACCACCAGCCGCCAGCCCAGTCAGCGACACCGGATCATAACCAGGAGTATTCATAAACACAAAACCCGGTGACTTCACCGTCTCGGCATAATCCACTGCATCCATCATCGGGCTCGTACCAGCCTTCGCCGCTGCCCCCAAACTCTTCTCCAAAATATTCGATAGCCCGCCCTCTTTATTCCCAGGGCTCGGGTTGTCATCAAAGCTTCCGCCAAACTGCCGCAGATACTTCTTATACCCCTCAATGAACCCCAGGAACTTCTCAGCAACCTGACGATTCCGAGCCCGCTTCACCAGCAAATGCTCCGCTCCAAAACACTCGGTCGTCTCAGCCAGCACAGCACTAGCCCCAACTGCGGCCAGCATATCGCTACAAACACCCAATGCCGGATTCGCCGAAATCCCGCTAAAGCTATCGCTCCCACCGCAATTCAACCCAAGCTGAATCTTCGACGCCGGCACCGTCACGCGCTTTTGCTCGGTCATCTCTTCCATAAACTGCTTAATGCGAGTCCGCGCCGCCTCTACCGTCCCACGGGTCCCACCACTGGTCTGCAGCGTCAACCCATGCAACCGCTTCGATCGCGGCGCATTCGGTCCCAGATAGTGATCAATCTGGTTCACCTCACAACCCAAACCAATAATCAGCGCCGCACCAATATTCGGATGATTCAACACTCCGGCGAGCGTCCGCTTCAACTGATCCGTATCCGGCCCGATCGCATGTCCACAACCCTCACCATGAGGGAAGGCCACCACCCCATCCACATTCGGCAAAATGCTCCCGGCCTCAAAGCTCTCCGCGATCCAGTCCACCGTATAAGCCGCACAATTCGAAGCCGCAACCACGGCCACATAGTTGCGAGTCCCCACCCGTCCGTCCTCACGCAGGAATCCCTCAAACGTAGGCATAATCGCCGGAAGCGCAGGATAAGCAATCTCACCCGTCGGAAACTCCAGATCCAGCTCATGATCCTCAAACGCAAGGTTGTGCACGTGAATATGCTGCCCCGGCTGAATCGCCATCCGCGTCTTTCCAATCGCCTGCCCATACCGGCGAACACTCTCGCCAGCCCCAATCGCCTTGAGGCAAACCTTATGCCCAGCCGGCACGCTATCGAGAACCATCACAGAAGTCCCGGCGACAACAATCGTCGCGCCCGGGCTCAGCGGCACACGCGCAATGGCAACATTGTCCGTCTCATGAAGGCGAATCGCAGAGTTTTCTGCAGTCGGTAATTTAGCAATATCTAGAAGACCCATGGTGAAACCCTGGCCGCTCGCATCCCCATAACCCTGCTCGGCCTTGGCTTCCTCTTCGCGCTCCCATCGCTTGAAGCAGCCCTCATCCTTGGCACCTCCATCGGCTGGCTCGCCCTCTCGCAAGTCGCGGTAACAGACCTCCCCCTCACCGTCTGCTTCCATGCCTTCTTAATCCTGATCCTCCGCAACAAACCCTGGCCCGCCGGCTTCGCCCTCGGTCTTGCCGTCCTCGCCAAAGGCCTCGTCCCGCTAGTCCTCTGCATCCCCGTAGCTTTCCTTTACCACAAAGAATGG
>JAPKYY010000913.1 GCA_026394095.1 Acidobacteriota bacterium
GTCAGTTCCCTGATGAGCAATATGCCGGAGGTGCGGGCATCCTTTCGCACGGGAGATCAGGCAACCATTCTCGACACGGCCTCTGAGGTTTGGGCCAAGGTCTCACAGGAAGAAGCAATCTTTCTTGTGTCAGACCCAAACGGCGCGGTGATCGCCTCCCTCGGCGGCGGCCCGGCACCGCCACTGGCCGATGTGATCCGTGACGCCTCTCCCCGCTTTCCGCAGCAAAGCAAAGGCTTCCTCACCCACGCGGGCCGGCTTTGGCAAATCGTAGTAACCCCCGTTTACGTGGATGCACAACAGGGTTCAGCCCTTCTCCACGTTTTGATCACCGGCGACCCGGTCAATGCAACTCTCGCGAAATCTCTGCGTCAGAATACCGGCAGCGATTTCGTATTCTCTTCCGGCGGTCAACCCATCGCCTCAACCCTCGATGCCACCAAGACGGCCCAGCTCAACCAAACGCCCACCCCTGGCCTCGAGCCTGTCCTGGTTCGTACCCAGGGTGCCGGCTTCGGCCTGCTCGCTGCCCCGCTCCTGGATATCGCAGGCAAGTCCATCGGAGAACTCCGTATCGTCCGCTCCTTCGATGCCGCACAAGAACGCCTCGATGAATTACAGCGCGGCATGTTTGGGCTCTGGACGGTCGCCGTTCTCCTCGGCCTCGGCCTGAGCTATGGCCTTACCCGCAAAATCGTCGACCCCATAGAACGGCTCGACAAAGCAGCCGCCGAAGTGGCGCGGCAAAACTACGACACTCGCCTGGTGATCAACCGCGGCGATGAGCTTGGCCGTCTCGCACAATCCTTCAACACGATGTGCGTTTCCCTGCAGGAGGCCCGCGGAGAGCTCATCCGGCAGGAACGCCTCGCCACCATCGGCCAGTTCGCTACCTCAATCGTTCACGACCTGCGCAATCCCCTGGCTGCCATCTATGGAGGCTCGGAGATGTTGGTGGATACCGGCCTCAACGAGTCTCAATCCCGACGCATCGCCCGGAACATCTATCAGGCCTCGCTCAGCATCCAGTCGCTCCTCCAGGATCTCTCCAACATCTCGCGCGGCAAGCTCTCTCCGCTCGAACCCTGCACGCTCGCAGAGGTCGTCTGCGCGGCTACTGAGAGGCTCTTGTCTTCGACTGATTGCCATGCAATCACACTCCATATCGATGTCGACCTGACATCCACAGTCTCGGTAGAGCGGGCTCGCATGGAGCGTGTCTTCTTTAATCTGATCGCCAACGCAGTAGAGGCCATGTCGGGAGCGGGCTCAATCCGCATCCGGTCAGAAGAGACTGCGACGACGGTTATCTTGCAAATCTCAGACAGTGGCCCGGGTATTGCCGCAGAACTGAAGTCGCAGCTCTTTGAACCTTTCGCAACAGCAGGCAAACGAAATGGCATGGGGCTTGGCCTTGCGCTCTCCAGGCAAACAGTACGCTCTCATGGCGGTGATCTTTGGTCGGAATCGGTCTCTCAGGGTGCTTCATTCTGCGTCAGGCTTCCCCTGGCCGGTGCCTCGCCAAAGCCCCATGAGTTTCACAACACTTTTACAAGCCCGGTATGATTTCCTTCGGAAATCCCTTCAGTATAGTGATGCAGCTGCAACAAGCTTTTGAACTCTTCCTTTGGTGGGAGGAGAGGGTAAATACACACCCTGATACGGAGCGTCTTCCTAGAGACATTTCCAGTGTTTTACCCGGCCCTCGCCCTCAAAGCGAGGGCTCTTTTTTTCGCACAAAAATGCGGAGCTGCCCCTGAGTTCAGCCCCGCCACGCGGTTTACCAATTTGAAGCGGTGGTCTTACTTCGCATTGGGAGGCTCAACCGCGATCCCTCCGAACTGTTCGAAGAACCACAGGTTCCCAATCGGATTGTGGTCTCCAGTCTCGTAGTAAATCTCATAGAGCATCGACTTATTCGATCCTGTCTCACGAACCACCAGGTACCCACGATTGCTCACCGGCGAGATATCAAAACCAGCCACCCTGCTCAGATCGATATTCACCAGTGGTTTCACATTTCCCAGCACACCGTCATTCGGAGGAGCCTGAGTCACAATCGCTCGCTTGGCGAGATCGAGGTTATAGAGTACTGTACTGGTAGACCCGGCAAAGCTATTTGTATAAGCACTGGCCACCACCTGTGGGCGAGTTCCATCGGCGTAGTTCAACGCCGCATCGGTAGCAGCCACTACACCTGTATCCGGGTGCAGCCGCAAGTTCTGTCCGGTATTGGACGTCACACGAATCCGGTCTACGGTTGGGTTGAAATCAAAACCAAACTCGGTACCATCCAGTGCCGGCGTAAACGCCATTCCCGCTCCCACCACCTTTGCCTGAGCCGTCTCCCGGTCAATCGTATAGATCCTCGACGAAGAACCGAGGCCGTAGAGCTGCCCGGTGGCCGGCCGGAAGTCAATCGCGAGCAATTGCTCCCCGGGCATCAGTCCACGAATCAATTGGAGGCTTGTCGGGAACTGTGGCCGGTCTGTATCAAAGCTCACCAGAAGAGCTTTGGAATCAATGCCCCAGGCTTTCTCCGCCCGTGCTTCAATACTCGCCAGGCAGCAAAAAAGCCCTAGCATCATCATATGTGTCGTTCTCATGCCTAGAGAAACGACTCCGGCAAACAATCGGATTGCAAGAGGTCAAACTTTTTTAGGGAGCAATTGCATCAATTCTTCCACCACCTGAGGAGCCTCACTCGCCCAGTTCTTCTTCTCCGTTGGATCCTTCGCGAGGTTGCTCAGCCACAACTTCTCCCTCGGCTCACCATAAGGATCGTTCGGAAACTTCGGCGGATTCTCGATCAACTTCCACTCGCCCTTCCTTACAGCCCGGCTCTCCAGATACAGCCAGTGCACGCTTGCGTGGGCACTTTTGCCACCGCGCATCACAAGTTCCCGCTGATCGCGGCCATCAACGCCACCGGGCGCATCAAGGCCAGCCATCGCCAGAAAGGTAGGCAGAACGTCCATCGCCATCCCGACTCCATCCACCACCTGCCCTGCCCCGATCTTGCCAGGCCAGCTCATCATCGCCGGCATCCGCACGCCACCTTCAAACAAGCCCTGCTTCCAACCTCGAAACGGCGCATTGCTGCCCCCGCGGTACGGCCGCCCGGCATGGTCGGCACGCGATTCCTGCGTCGCCCCGTTATCACTCTGAAAAAAGATCACCGTGTTCTCCAGCAGCCCCTTCTGCTTGAGTGTGGCCATCACCAGCCCCACCTGATCATCCACTTCGGCGATCATCGCCAGATGCATTCTGCGGTCCCGGTCCATCGATTTCGGAAACCGCGCCAGACTCTTCTCCCTGGCAATCATCGGATAGTGTGGAGCCCCAAAGCAGAGATTCAAAAAGAAGGGCTGAGCTTTCGATTGCTTCTTCAAAAAGGCCACGGCTTCGCTGCCCAGGATCTCGGTCTGATACTCACCGTCTCTTGAGACCTCTTCGTCGTTATGCCAGAGATCATGCAATATCTCGCTCTGCCCGCGGCCCAGCGTGTAGTAGCGATGCGAAATCGCATCCGTCCATCCAGAATAAAACCCAAAGAACTCATCAAAGCCCGCCGCCGTGGGACGCGAATGCGCCGCACTCCCCAGATGCCATTTCCCGAAGTGCCCGGTGCGGTAGCCCGCCTTCTTGAGTTCGCCCGCGAGTGTCCTCTCCCCAGCCTTCAAGCCTGGCGTGTTGAACTGCGCTGTGGAGGTGAGTACGTCCAAAATCCCATGGTGCTCTGGATACTGACCAGTCAGCAGACTGGCCCGCGACGGCGAACAAACCGGACAATTCGAATACCAGTTCGTAAACCGCGCCCCACTCTTCGCAAGTCGATCCAGATTCGGTGTCTGCACCTCAGGGTGGCCATAGCAACCGACATCGCCGATGCCCTGATCATCGGTATAGATCACCACAAAATTGGGCTTCTGCGTGGCCGCAAACAAAGGAGCTGCACCAGCAGCAGCAAGGAAGGATCGTCGAGTCATCCTTCAGATCATATCTTTTAGCGGCGCAGGTCGACGTTCACAGAATCCCCAAAGGGATAACTTTTCGTGCCCCCTGGCAGCCCATGCACATAGACCAAGCGTAGCTTCGCTTCTGACACCAGCTTGCGCCCATACCGGGCCTCAAGCAATTTCTCCAGCTGAGCGTCGCTGAGCGACACAGTTGTCCGCACAACCTTCCCATTTTTAGACACCCGAGTCGCCTTCGGCAAATCGATGATCACCGTCTCGCCTTCCATCGACTTCAGTTGCTGCGCCTCGGCCAGCACACCCACCATCTTTTCGAGCTGCGTTGCCCCCTCGTCTGTTGGTGCCTCCATATCGATATTGAGCTCAAGCCGCTCATTCAAGCTCACACCAAACATAACCCCGCTCAGCTCCTTTTTCATGCTTTCAGAAAGCTCCAGCTTCTTCACGGGCGTCTTGCGAGCCACTACGCGAGGCGTATCAACGCAGGCAATATCCTTCTTCGGCTTGGCCACCGTCTTCTTCGGGGCCGCGCTCAGCAATCCCACCACCAACAGCAGACCGATCCAAAGTCTCATCTCCCCATCATGGGGCAGCTGGTCGGGTCTGGCAATGGTACGAAAGGAGGGAAAGAGCCTCAGCCAAAGGCCCTAGGCCTCTTTATTTAATCAGGCAAGATCGAAATCTGGCCTCAGATCGGACACAACGAAGTATGATTTTTGAGATGTTACGATTAAGAGGCTTGAAATCGCCCGGTTTGCGAGGCGGATTCAACAAGGAGACCCTGTGAAATCGTTTCTTTTGTTGCTGGCAATGTCTCTTGCCTCTTCCTCAAACATAGCTTTTGCCCAAGACCTCGTAGGAACCTGGCAAGGTGCTTTGGCCCTTCCCAATGGCAAAGAATTACGGCTGGTTTTCAAGATTCCAAAAGTCGACGCCCCGCCCCAGAAAGGCACCGCCTACAGCATCGATCAAGGTGGAGTTGCCATACCGATCAGCCCCATCACAATTCAGGGCAAAGATGTCAAGATGATGATCCCGATGATTGGCGGGATTGGCGGATCCTACGAAGGCAAACTGGAAGCCGATAACCAAACCATCACCGGAAACTGGAAACAGGGCCCACAGCCTATGGCCCTGGTCATCAAGCGAGTCAAGCCAGAAGAGGCATGGGAGATCCCAGAACCCCCTCCCCAGCCCAAACCAATGGCTGCCAGCGAAGTTCCTGAATTTGAAGTGGCCACCATCAAGCCCTCGAAGCCCGATCAACAGGGTAAAGGAATTACCGTAAGAGGCCGCCAGTTCGTAACCATCAATACATCGCTAAACGACTTGATTACTTTCGTCTATGGCCTGCACGCAAAGCAAATCAGCGGCGGGCAAGCCTGGATGGATAGCGAAAGGTTCGACATCACAGCCCAGCCCAAAGGCGAAGGCCAGCCCAATGAAAAACAACTGAAAACCATGATTCAGAAGTTATTGGCTGAGCGCTTCAAACTCACCTTCCATCGTGAAAAGAAAGAACAGTCAGTCTACGCAGTAACAGTCGCCAAAGGCGGATCAAAACTCACCAAGAGTGAAGGCGACCCCAACGGACTTCCCGGTCTCGGCTTTCGCGGACTCGGCGCCTTAATCGTAAGAAATGCAAACATCGCCGACTTCGCCAGCCTCATGCAGACTGCAGTTCTCGATCGCCCCGTCGTCGACCAGACTGGACTCACCGGACGATGGGACTTCACCCTCGACTGGACCCCGGATGAGTTCCAGTTTGCCGGAATGGGAGTCAAGATGCCACCGCCAGCCAACAACGGCGCGGCAAAGCCGGATCTCTTCACC
>JAPKYY010000246.1 GCA_026394095.1 Acidobacteriota bacterium
TAAAAGAAGGCGACCAGGTGGCCCTCGGCCCTGAGGCAAGCCTCAAGGCCGGAGCTTCCGTCGAGATCGCCAAGCCCTTACTTTAGGTCGAAAAGCAGCAGATGCGCTTCGCTGCTGGCCTGAATCGTAATCTCGTCCTCATCTTCGACAACTGCACCATCCCCAGCACTCAGCGTCAAGCCATTTAATACGACAGATCCGCTGGCCAACTGAAGGTAAACCCCACGGCCCTTTTCAACTGCATAGGTGGTTCTATCGCCTGTTCCAAGATCCGCAACCAGAAAGCGGGCGTCAGCATTCATCTGCAACGAGCCATCTTCCCCGTCTCCAGACGCAACCAACTGAAACTTCCCCTGGCGGCCGGCGGCGGCAAAAGTCTTCTGGTCATAGCCCGGCTGGATCCCTCGCTTCTCCGGCATGATCCAGATTTGGAAAAGATGAACAGGTTGATCGGGAGAGGGGTTGTATTCACTGTGATACAGTCCGCTGCCGGCACTCATCGCCTGCAATTCTCCGGGTTCGATGGTCCGTCGATTCCCAATCGTGTCGGCGTGTTCCAGCTTGCCTGCACGAACCCAGGTGAGGATCTCCATATCCCGGTGAGGATGCATACCAAACCCTTTACCGCCAGCCACCCAATCCTCATTAATCACGCGTAGTCCACGAAAGTGGACGCGATCTGGGTCGTAATAGTCCGCAAAGCTGAAGCTATGGCGCGTATCGAGCCACCCGTGATTGGCGTGGCCGCGGTCTTCCGATTTTCTGATCTGAATCATTTTCTGCTTGATCTCCTTTACTTGATTAGTTAGATGTCGTTACAACAGAAACGATGCAAGTGGCTGAGTTGCGAAACTGTTTCTGATGGGAATACGTCGCTAAACACATGAGGCACAAAAGCTTTGCGGCCTGGATCGCCGCCTTCAGCCTCCTCGCTGCCACCGGGTTGGCTCAACGGGGATCGAATACTTACATTGTGGTCTTGAAAGACCCTCCGCTCGCCGAAGCGATGCAAAACCGAAAGGACCTGTTTCGTAACGAAGCCAATTCCCAACGCTCCGCTCTGATCTCGAAGCAGTCTGCTCTTGGGGCACAGATGGTTTCATCTGGAATTCAGGTTATCGACTCCACTCAAATCCTGCTGAACGCACTATACGTTCAGGCTAGTGCCGAGCAACTGGAGCAAATCAAAGGCATGCCCGAAGTAGATCGGGTACAACGCATGCTGCCCCTGAAAAGGCATATCAACAAGGCCCTGGATGTAGTAAACGTGCGCAGTGCATGGAACCAGGTTGGGGGTATATCCGGAGCTGGCTCAGGCGTCAAAATCGCAATCCTCGACACGGGCATTGATCAGAATCATCCGGCCTTCAAGGATTTCTCCGCCGCAACTCCAGCCGGATATCCCAAGTGCAAAGCAGACAACGGGGATTGTGCGTTTACCAACAATAAGGTCATTGCTGCACGAAGCTATGTGGATCTCCTCAATTTCGCCTTCGGCACAGAAGCCGTAAATACGCGTCCGGACGACAACACACCGCGTGATCGAATCGGCCACGGTACCGCGACAGCGATGGTTGCCGCGGGTCAGGAACATGATTCTCCAAATGGCCGCATCTCCGGGGTTGCACCGCGGGCATTTCTGGGCAATTACAAGGTATTTGGCAGCCGCGGGATTAACGACACAACCTACCCGAGTGTGATCGTCAAGGCGCTTGAAGACGCCATCGCCGATGGTATGGACATCGCCAGCCTGAATCTTGGCGCTCCAGCAGGCTACGGCCCTCTCGACGACTTTTGCGGAACGCAGAAGAATCAGCCTTGCGACGCTTTTGCAAGTGCGGTCCAAAACGCAATCCGTCTCGGTCTGATCGTCTCAATCTCTGCAGGCAATAGTGGAGACATCGGTGCCAACTTGCCAGCACTCAACACAGTCGAAAGCCCTGGCACTGCTCCAGGCGCTATCACAGTCGGCGCAATCACGAACTCGCACATTTGGTACAACACGCTCACAGTACTCGGCAACGGTGTCCCCAACGAATTGCAATCGGTGAACATGCGGTTCGGCGATGGGCCGCAATTGTCAGCCGCTATCGAAGCACAGGTTACAGATGTCAGCTCTGTCACAAGTAGCCGCCTCGGCTGCGACCCGCTGCCCGATAACTCCATGGCAGGGCGAATCGCTCTTGTCGAGCGTGGCACTTGTCTCATTGCCCAAAAGGTAAACAACGCTCAGCGGGCTGGAGCTATCGCCGTCGTTATTACTGGCCTTGAGGGCGCTGGAGTAGTCCAGCTCGGAGGTCTCGACAACACCTCTATTCCTGCTGCACTGATTGGCTTCAACGCCGGAAACGCACTACGCTCATTTCTCTCCAACCAACAAAGAAGCGTCCGTCTCAATCCGGCCTTTCGTGAAGTGGCTGCAGCAGCCGACGAAATCGCAGTATTCTCCTCGCAGGGCCCAGGCATCGGCAATTACGCCGTTAAGCCAGACATGGTTGCTGTCGGAACAGATATGTACATGGCGACCCAGAGGACAGATCCAAACGGCGAAATGTACAATCCGAATGGCTATGTTGTCGCCGAGGGAACCAGCTTCTCTGCCCCGATGGTGGCGGGCGCTGCGGCATTGGTAAAACAGAAATCTCCTGGCCTTCGTCCGGCTCAGGTAAAGAGCGCTCTTGCCAATACAGGCAATACAAATCTCGTGGATTACGACAACAACGGACGCCAGGTCCAGGCGGCTGTCACGGCGATGGGTGGAGGTAAACTCGACGCCAATCGCGCCCTTCAATCGAACGTTGCGGTAGAACCCAGCTCCATCGGCTTTGGCATCGTCAGCCCGGGGAGCTTCCCTCCAGCTCAGGGCCTTGCCATCTCCAATCTTGCCAGCTCTGGCTCACTCAATTTGAGTGTCCGCGTAGAGCAGCGCAATTCTGCCGCAGGCATTACTATCGCAGCTACCCCCGCTACATTTGCACTACTGGCTGGTCGTGAAACGCAGGTTACGGTGCGAATGTCAGGGACTCGTCCGGCCAACGGCAAATACGATGGCTTCATTGTGATTTCCGGTGGAGCCACGGATGTCAGAGTTCCATACACTTTCTACGTTGGGCCTGGCGCAGCTTGGAATATGTATGCGCTGGGAGGCGCTTTCTACGATGCAATCCCGGGCTACGAGCAGCCGATTCTGATGAAGATCGTCGATCAATTCGGAATCCCGGTCCAGAATGTAGCCGTCAGGGGCCGCACCACAAGCGGAAATGCCCAGGTCACGTTCGCCAATGAGCGAACCGACGAATATGGCATCGCCGAAGGAACGATCAAAGCTGGATCCAATATCGGAGAACAAGTTGTTCGCTTCGAAGCGGGAAATATCTTTGCTGATTTTGTCGGTCGTGTCATTGCGCGTCCCGCCGTTTCCACCAATGGCATTCGGGACGCAGCAAGCGGTGAAGCTTCAGAAGGCTTCTCCGCCGGCCAATACATCAGTATCTACGGGGCAGCCCTGAGCTCAACTCTCAAGGTGTTCAGCGGAAACGAACTGCCCCTTTCGCTTGCCCGAGTAAGCGTCAGCTTCGACAATCCGTCACAGCGAGTGAGCGCCGCCGGACGGCTCCAATTCGTAAGCGAGAGCCAGATCAACGTGCAAATCCCATGGGAATGCGCAGGTCTCGCCACGGTCGAGATGAAAGTTTCGATCGGCGAATTTTCGAGTGCCGTTCAGACCTTGCGGCTCCGGGCGTCCAATCCGGCCCCCTTCGAGTACTTCGAGCCAGGCTCAAACCGGCGCTACGTTGCAGCCCTGGACGGAGCCTTTGCCCTCATTTCCGGCAGCAATCCCGCCCGTCGCGGTCAGGTCGCGCAGCTTTACGTAAACGGGCTCGGCCCGGTAGACCGCACTCCGGGGAGCGGACAAATTAGCTCCTCAAACCCTCTAGCGCGGACTACAACCAATCCACTGGTCACAATCGGTGGCCGTCCAGCCCAACTCCTGTTCAGCGGTTTGGCTCCAGGAATCGTTGGCCTCTACCAGGTCAATGTTATCGTTCCAGCCGATTCGCCAACTGGTCCGGAGGTGGAACTCACAATCCAGAAGGATGGCGTAATTTCCAGAAGCTCTCGCATTGCCGTCCAATAGACGGTTTAGAATGGAAAGAGTAGAAATCTGGTGACATGATCGACATAAAGAAAAAACTGGTGGATGAGGTGGCTTCGCTTGAGCACGAACTGCGCAGCGAACTGCCTAAGGAGATCTTGCGCGCCAGCGAGCTCGGTGACTTGAGCGAAAACGCGGAATATCATGCTGCGAAAGAACGCCAGGGATATGTGAACGCTCGCATTGGTCAGCTAAAAATGCGGCTACAG
>JAPKYY010001008.1:0-3164 GCA_026394095.1 Acidobacteriota bacterium
TGGGTGGGGCCGAGGGTAAGGGCATCCACGGGGCGCATATGGGTAAGGGATTCCATATTGATTACGAGGCGGCAGATGATAAGCGGGAGAAAATCCTGGCCGTGAAAGTGACCAAGGGTGGTCAGACCGACGAGTATGCGTCAACGGACTACAGCTCCGGCAAGGTGAAATCAGTGTTTAGCCGCCGGATGGATTGCCTCGATTGTCACAATCGTCCCAGTCATGAGTTTGCCGTCGCTGACCGTGCCGTGGATAAGTTGATGGCTGATGGCAAGCTGCCACAGTCGATCCCGATGTTTAGAAAAGCGGCCCTCGAAGTGCTTAAAGGTGAGTATGGCAGTACAGCCGCCACGGCCATTCCTGAGCAGCTTAAGTCTTACTACCAGAAAAATCAGCCGGGGGCTCTGGCCGCCAATCAGGGTGAGCTAGAGAAGGCAGGCAAGGAACTTGCGGCTCTTTATGGGCGGAATAAATAACCGGCAATGAAGATCACGTGGGGATCTTATCCGCAGCATTTGGGACACACGGATTCTCCCGGGTGCTTCCGCTGCCATGGTGAAGAGCTGAAGTCGAAGACACCAGGCAAGGCGATCACACAGGATTGCGAAGCCTGCCACAAGGTGCTCGGGGTTGAAGAGAAGAATATGAAGGCGTTACAGGAACTTGGAGGTTGATCATGCGTGAACGATTCGGAATGCGTCTCTGGCCAGCAGTATTAGTTGTTGGCTTATTGGCAGCTGCAGGATTAGTGAGTGGCGTGGGCAAGAATGCCTTCAACGCCGCTCAAAAGGCGTTTTACGCCGATGAAAAGACCATCAATTTTGTAAGGCCAGGTTTGGATCTGAAGATCCTGGCTGCGGTTGTCAATCCAGATGGATCCATGGCCGCAAGGGTCAAGATTACAGATCCGCTGGGCGTTCCGCTGGACCGGCTGGGAGTCTTTACCCCGGGACCGGTGAATATCAGCTTTGTTTCGGCGTTTATCCCGAAGGATCAGAAGGTTTATACCTCGTACACCACCCGTGTCCAGACCAGCCCGATCACAAGGGTTTCCGCCAGGCAGGCGGCTGCAGATACTGGCGGAAGCTGGGTGAAGAATGCGGAAGAAGGCGAGTACACCTATACATTTGGTACACGTGCACCCGCTGGCTTCGACCGGACGGCCACCCATACGATTGGTGCATATTCCAGTCGTAACTTGACAGCTTTTGACCTTGGCACGAATTACGCGAGTGCAACTTTCAACTTTCTGCCGGCGGGCGGGGAAGTAACTCAGGTTCGCGACGTTATTAAAACTGCGACCTGCAATGCATGCCATCTCCAGGTGTCGGCACATGGAGGTTCGCGAATTGGTATGGAGATGTGTGTGTTGTGCCATACTCCACAGACCGTTGACCCGGATACCGGCAACACAGTGGATATGACTGTAATGACCCACAAAATCCACATGGGCAAAGATCTGCCCAGCGTCAAGGCTGGAACCAAATATTCCATCATCGGAAACGGCCAGCGCGAAACAGATTTCTCTACAGTTGGTTTCCCGGCAAATCCCAGAAACTGCACCGCTTGCCACGCGCAAAGCGGGCCGAACGCAGCTTCGCAGGCAACGGCTATGTTTAATCCCACTCGCGCCGCTTGCGGCTCTTGTCACGACAACATCGATTTTGCACTTGGTAAGGGTCATATTGTTCAGGCGAGCGATGCAACCTGCTCCACTTGCCATCGCCCTGAAGGGGAACGCGAGTGGGATATCTCGGTAAAGGGCGCACACGTGGTCCCCGAGTTTTCAAAGAATCTGAAGGGCCAGTCGATTGAGTTGCTGGAAGTCAGCAATACTGCCCCAGGACAAAATCCAACCGTGACTTATAGGTTGAAGGATTCAGAGGGCAAAATTCTTGCTCCAACTGATATGACTTCGCTCTCCCTGGTGCTATCAGGACCAGCTCCTGACTATTCCGCATACTGGTCTGAGGCTTCCAGAACCGACACTTTATCGCCCAGCGGTTCAGCTACGCACCGATTTGCCCGTGCGATTCCTGCCGATGCAAAGGGCACATACACAATCAGCGCAGAAGGTTACCGTAACGTATCGTTTGAGGGGCCGGGAAGGATACCTACAACGGTCCGTGATCCGCTCAAGAATATCGTGAAGTACTTTAGCGTCGACGGAAAAGCGATCGAATCAAGGCGCCAGGTCGTGACGATCGAAAAGTGTAATGCGTGTCATACCAGACTTGAAGCGCATGGCCGGAATCGCAATCAGATTGACCATTGCGTCGTATGTCACAACCCGACAATGACAGACGCGGCTAGAAGGCCCGCTACTGCGGCACCCAACGAGTCGATCAGCTTTGGCACGATGGTGCATCGGATCCATACTGGCAAAGAACAGGGCAGGCCCTACATCATTTATGGTTTCGGTGGTTCCGTGAATAACTTTGGCGACATTGGCTTCCCCACAAGCGCGGCCAATTGCACGACATGCCACGTGAACAATTCGCAGAATTTGCCGCTCAAGGCCAACCTGCAACCTGTTACCGATCCTCGCGGATGGCTACCCACTCTTGGTGTAACCAGCGCCTCGTGTCTGAGCTGCCATAGCTCGCGGGATGCTGCGGTGCACGCTCAAATCAACACTTCGACTCTGGGCGAAAGCTGCACGGTTTGCCACGGCCCAAATGCAGACTTCTCTGTTGCACGCGCACACGCCAGGTAACATGCGATTTAGCACTGCCATCACCGTTCTCTTGTTACTGCCCTTCGTTGCCGGTGCGGCCCCCAAAAAGGCTCGCACCGACAAAGAAGGGTACGCTGGCACTGAAGCTTGTCTGGTTTGCCATGAAGACATGGGCAAGGCATTCCTCAAGAGCCGCCACGGAATCATTGAGACCGACAAGGGACGTGGTTGGAAAGGGCAATCCTGTGAATCCTGCCATGGTCCTGGCACCAAACACGGTGAAGCTGCTGAAGCCAAGTTTGTTTTGAAGCACGTGAAAGCATCTCCTCGCGAGGCCGATGCTTCCTGCCTGTCTTGCCACAAGAATCAGGCGACGCATTCCGGACGCATCAGTGGCTCTCACGCCAAGGTGCAGGTAGCCTGCGTTACTTGCCATTCCGTTCACCATGCAGTGAACGATTCGTCGTTGACGCTTTTGCGGGATTTC
>JAPKYY010001008.1:3176-4180 GCA_026394095.1 Acidobacteriota bacterium
TTCACCAAGCGGTAAACGATTCGTCGTTGCCGCTCCTGCGGGATTTCAGTGAAAAATCGCCCGCAGCATTTGCCAGATTAACCTTACCAGCCTCGAGATCCAGCAAAATCAGCGAGCTTTGCTCCAGTTGCCATGCCAGTGCCTGGGCTTCCTTTCAGAGACCTCATACCCATGCGGTCTCTCAGGGCGCGATGTCTTGCGTGGACTGCCATAATCCTCACGGCACATCGAGGCCTTTTGGGCTGAACACCACAGCCCGCACCACAAACTCCGAGCCTGGCTGCTTTAAGTGTCACGCCGACAAGCGGGGGCCTTTTGCCTTTGAACACGCTCCAGTCCGGATGGAAGGTTGTAGTGCCTGTCATGAGAATCACGGTTCGGCCAACCCTCGTATGCTCAATCGTGCAGAAGTGAGCCACGTGTGTCTGGAGTGTCACTCGAATGTCCCGGCGCCAAGCAATCGAAGCGGCACATTGGGAACCGTCGCAACCGGCTTTCATGACCTGCGACTGCCAGCCTACAGGAACTGCACCACCTGCCATACCAAGGTTCATGGATCGCACATCAACAGGGACTTACTGCGATGAAGAAATTGAGCCTTTTTGTATTTCTCGCGAGTTTTCTAAATGGACAAGAGCCAGCCAAGCCTGTGCCGGAGAACCCGTTTCAGATGCAAAGCGATATCGGCTACCGGATGATCACCGGACAGCACGGCAACATCAATACCTATCGAAGCATCGTGAATCTCGGCGAAGGCCCCAAGCTACTTCAGTTTCAATCCACCTATAAACCTCCAAACACTAAACTATTCGATGAATTCCGAATTCATGGGGCGAACTGGGGAGACCCGCTGAATACCTTTCAATTGAATGCAGAGAAGTCGGCCGTGTACCGGGTGAATTTTCAGTATCGGAACCTGGCCTACTTCAACACGCTTCCTTCGTTTGCCAGTCCACAGTTGGGGCGCCTGGGTGCATCCTCCTACGCCACCAGCCAGTCCTGGC
>JAPKYY010000022.1 GCA_026394095.1 Acidobacteriota bacterium
GCACCTGCGAGGGATCGAGGCCCAGATCGAATTCACTGTTGGCAGTTACGACCACTTCAAATCCCTCATAATCGCCTTCGGAGCTTTATGGAAATGAAATACTTGCCCGCAGGCAAAGCAATTTCTTTTTGCTCCGCTAGCTCAAAGCCTGCCTTGCTGGCGGTCTCAATGAAGTGCTCAGTAGAGAGATACTTGAACTCCCTGCCAACGGGCTGGAGCCTTTCTTTATAAGGCGAATCAGCAACGGCTGGAGCCCCCTCACGCGTAGCCAATAGTAGTACGACCAAATGGCCATCGACATATGCCGCTAGCTGCTGGATAAGTCCTTTGAGGTTTTCGATGTACTCAAAAACCAGGGCTCCGAAGGCAAGGTCGAAGCTGCCGACTGCGGGCAGGCTTTGGTTCAGATCACACTGTATGAGCTCGGCAGAGGGCCAGCGTTCGCGTGCCTTCGCGAGGTAGGCGTCGTTGAGGTCCAGGCCTACAACGCGTGCGTTGCTGAGGGCTTCAAGCCCATTGCCTCCAGCGCACCCAAGGTAGAGGAAGCTAGCTGGCTTCAGGCTTTCAGTTGCTTCCCGAATCGCTTCGCGAATTGCGGCAGCCTGGCCAACGGTATCGAGGGCTACGTGGCTTTCATAGATCTCAAGCTCAGTATTGAGCCAGGCAGAACTCATGCCGAGTGCCGCGAAGGGGGCGGGGGCGGCATGGAAGGAGTCTTCTGCTGAATGATCGACATTGCGCTGGCCAGCATGCTGCTGACATCGGCGACGTTTGAGGGAACGATCATAGTGTTGCCAGTTTTGGCAAGATTGCCGAATTGTTCGATGTACTTTTCAGCGAGCCGTAGCTGAACGGCTTCCATGCCACCGGGCATCTGGATCGTTTCGGCTACTTCGCGAATGCCTTCTGCTGTTGCCTTGGCGATGGAGAGAATTGCGTCGGCCTGGCCTTCAGCTTCGTTGATCTGGCGTTGTTTGGCTGCTTCTGATTTCTTGATCGTCTGCTGCTTCTCACCCTCAGCAGTATTGATGGCGGCATCGCGGGTGCCTTCTGAGGTGAGAATGGTGGCGCGCTTTTCGCGTTCGGCGCGCATCTGTTTCTCCATGGCACCCAGGATGTCGGCTGGCGGGGTGATGTTCTTGATCTCGTAACGGAAGACTTTGATGCCCCAGGGCTCGGTAGCTTTGTCGAGTTCGCTGACGATGTTGGTGTTGATGTTGGTGCGCTCTTCGAAGGTGCGGTCGAGTTCGATTTTGCCGAGTTCACTTCGCAAGGTGGTCTGAGCCAATTGAGAGATCGCAAACGCAAAGTTGGAAATGCCGTATGAGGCCCTCTCCGCGTCGATCACCTTCATGTAGAGCACGCCATCGACACCCACCTGAACGTTGTCGCGGGTGATACAAATCTGCTCTGGAATGTCGATTGCATTTTCCTTGAGTACATGTTTGTAGCGGATGACGTCGATGAAGGGAACCAGGATGTGAAATCCTGCCGGCAGAACTCCGGAGAATTTGCCGAGCCGTTCCACAATGTAGGCGTTTTGCTGTGGAACCACCACAGCGGTTTTGGCAAGAACGATGAAGAAAAGGATTGTGAGGGCAACTACTGCGAAGAGGGCTTCCATGGGGCCTATTCTACATGGCCTTGATATGGAGGGTAAGTCCGTCCATCTTTTCGACCTGGCAGCGTTGGCCTTTCGACACCGGTACGGTGCCGAGATTGAGTGCATTCCAGGAAGCGCCGCGAAGTTCTGCTTTACCGACTTGTCCGGGCGCTATGTCTTCCGAGACTATTGCGGTTTCGCCTTCGATTGAGTCGACTTTCTTTGGCGGATTCCGCTTCTCGATGTAGGCAACGAGCCGTCCACGGAACATGGCCAGCCATGCGGTGGATACGGTGAGGAAGATCAGGAGTTCGATCCAGAGCGGGATGCCCGGAAAGAGCAACTGGAAGAAGCCCATGAAGACGGCTCCAATTCCAAAAAAGAGCAAAAAGAAACCTGGTATCAGTGTTTCAGTGGCGAGCATGATAAAGCCCGCCACCATCCACATCCACCAGGTAATCATCAATCGTTAGGCTTTCTTGGCGGGCTTGGCTTCAGGCTTAC
>JAPKYY010000722.1 GCA_026394095.1 Acidobacteriota bacterium
CAAAAGCGGAGTACTAAATGGCTACTCCCCAAACCTGATCGAAGACGGCCGCCCCACCCTCCCCAGCCTCTTCCAGAAGAACGGCTACCGCACCGGCGGCTTCGGCAAATGGCACCTCGGCCTCGGCACAACAGACCCCGCCGATTACACCAAAGACCTCGCCCCCAGCCCCCTCAACCACGGCTTCGACGAATACTTCGGCATCCCCGCCTCCCTCGACATGCCACCCTACCTCTACTTCGATGGCAAACGCGCTACCGCCCAGCCCACCAACAAAATCGCCGACAACGGCGAAGTCAAACGCGGACCCTACTATCGCGGCGGCCCCATCGCCCCTGGCTTCGTCATGGAAGAAGTAATGCCCAAAATCACCGAGCGAGCCATCCACTTCGTAAAGCAACCCGGCCCCTTCTTTTGCTACGTCCCCCTCCCTGCCCCCCACACTCCCTGGGTCCCCACCAAAGAATTCCAGGGCCGCAGCGCAGCCAAGCTATACGGTGATTTCGTAGAACAAGTCGACGACTGCATCGGCAAAATCCTCGCCGCCGTCGACCCCACCAATACCCTCGTCATCGTCACCAGCGACAACGGCGCACCCTGGGAGAAACGCGACATGGAAGAAAACGGCGGCCACTGGGCCAACCGCATGATGCGAGGCCAAAAGTCCGACGCCTTTGAAGCCGGCCACCGCGTCCCCTTCATCGTCCGCTGGCCCGGCAAAGTCAAACCCGCTACCGTCAGCAACGTCCCCATCTGCCACGTCGATCTATTGGCCACCTGCTGCACCGCCGCCGGCATCCCCATCCCCACCAACGGTGCCGAAGACTCCTTCCCCATCCAGCCCGCCCTCTCAGGCAAACAAGGCCCCACAACCGTCCGCCCCCATCTCATCCACCACTCCGGCAGCGGCCTCTTCGCCATCCGCGAAGGCCGCTGGAAGCTCATCGAAGGCCTCGGCTCCGGCGGCTTCACCCAGCCCGTCAAAATCACCCCCGAGCCCCAGGGCCCCAAAGGCCAGCTCTTCGACATCGTAGCGGACCCAAACGAACGCGAAGACCTCTACCTCAAACACCCAGACCAGGTAGCCCGCCTGACAAAACTCCTCAACGAGGCAAGAGACCAGGGCCGCACCCGCCCCGCCTAGCGGGCCACATTCCCGCGAACCTCAAACTCAATCGCATCCCCATTGCCCTTGACACCCTGTACACTAATCCGCCAGCTCCCGCTCTCCGGCTGCTCCACCCGCAGCCGCTCAGCGTTCTCAAAAGGCCCGCCATATTGAAAACCCGAAGGGCTCGTCAGATACACATCCACCTTGTGCATCTCCTTGTTCCAGGCCGTCAGCACATCAAGAGCCCGAGCCCCCCGCGGCACCACAATCGTCTGCGTCCACCACTCAGTCAAGCCCACCCGCCCGTTCCACTTAGGCCCCGCCGGCTCAGCCTTCTTATTGCTGGATACCTCCACCGGCCCGTCATACTGCACACTGCAATTCCCAATCAGAGGCAGCGGATTCGTCACCAGCTTCCCCCTCGCCGCCTCCGGCGCATTC
>JAPKYY010000309.1 GCA_026394095.1 Acidobacteriota bacterium
CTCCATCGCTGCTAGAATCGAAATTCTCCCCTGTGATCACCGATCTGATTGAAGTCAACCTCGAAAATCCCGAGCCGTCCGTCATCCGTCGCGCCGCCGACAAGATACGGCAGGGCGGCGTTGTAGCCATCCCTACAGACTCCCTCTACATGCTCGTGGCCGACCCCTACAACCTCAACGCTGTAGGCAAAGTCTTTGCCGCCAAGGGCCGCGAAACCACCCGCAGTCTCCCCCTCCTCGTCAACGACATCATGATGGTCGAAGACCTCGCCAGCGAAGTCACCAAGCGCTTCCAGGTCCTGGCCCGCCGCTTCTGGCCGGGCCCGCTTACCATCATCGTCCCGGCCAACTCCAGGGTCCCCCTCAAGCTCACCGGCAACACCGGCCGTCTCGCCCTTCGCCAAAGCAAAAGCCCCATCGGCAACGCCCTCATCGAGTTCCTCAACATGCCGCTAATCGCAACCAGCGCGAATATGAGTGGAGTCCCAACCTGCCGTTCCGGCATCGAAGTATTTGGCACCATGGACGGCCGCCTCGATTTAGTCCTCGACGGCGGTCACTGTGTCGGTGAAGGCGCAACCACCATCGACATCACAGAACCCTACTGGCGCATCATCAAACAGGGCGCCATCGAAGAAAAAGAACTAGCTGAAGTACTGAAGGACAACTAAATGCAATACAGTGGGTCCTCGAAGAAGCCGAAAGCCTCCCCCTCATCGCCAAAGCATGGGAACTCGGCATCAACTTCTTTGACACCGCCGACATGTACTCCCTCGGCGTCAGCGAAGAAATCCTCGGCCGCGCCATCAAAACCCTCGGCATCCCCCGCGACAAAATCATCATTGCCACCAAGCTCTACAACCCGATGAGTGACGACCCCAACCACAAAGGCCTCGGCCGCAAGCACCTCCACCACTCCATCGAAAACAGTCTCCGCCGCCTCCAAACTGATTACATCGATCTCTACCAGATCCACCGTTACGACTACAACACCCCCGCCGAAGAAGTAATGGACGGCCTCGACGGCGTAGTCAAACAAGGCAAGGCCCTCTACCTCGGCGCTTCCTCCATGTACGCCTGGCAACTGGCCAAACTCAATCACATAGCCGACAAAGCCGGCACTGCCAAGTTCATCTCGATGCAGAACCATTACAATCTCGCCTACCGTGAAGAAGAGCGCGAGATGATCCCCTTCTGCGTGGATCAAGGCCTCGGCATGATTCCCTGGTCTCCCCTGGGCCGCGGCCTCCTCACTGGCAGTCTCAAGCGCGACAGCAAAGACAGCCTCCGCGCCCAGACCGACCTTTACGCCCAACAAATCTACAGCCGCGAAAACGACTTCCAGATAGCCGACCGTGTGGCCGAAGTCGCCGCCGCCCGCGGTGTCTCCCGCGCCACCCTCGCCCTCGCCTGGGTCCTCTCAAACAAAGCCGTCACCGGCCCCATCATCGGTGCCAGCAAAGAGCAACACCTCCACGACGCCATCGCCGCTCTCGACCTCAAACTCGACCCCGCCGAAATCACCAAACTCGAAGAGCTCTACGAGCCCCATCCGGTCCTCGGACACAGTTGATGGATGGCCTGCTCACTTACATCACTCAATACGGTTACCCGATCCTCGCCCTGATTGTCTTCCTCGAAGCGATCGGCCTCCCCGTTCCCGCAGCCCCTGCTCTGCTCGCCGTCGGCGCTGCCTGCGCCAAAGGTATCCTCGACCCCTACACCTCCCTCACGGTCGCGATCATCGCGATGCTGTCGGCTGACACGATTCTCTTCATGCTCGGCCGCCACACCGGCTGGTGGCTCCTCGGCCTCCTTTGCCGCCTCTCGGTTAACCCTGAAGCCTGCATCTATTCGAGCGCTTCTTACTTTCACAAGCGAGGCCGCACCGCCCTTCTCTTTGCAAAATTCCTCCCCGGCATCAACACAATGGCCCCGCCCATGGCCGGCAGCATGAACATGCACCCCTGGGTCTTCGCACGATACGACCTCGGTGGCACCCTGCTCTACATCTTCACTTACAC
>JAPKYY010000325.1 GCA_026394095.1 Acidobacteriota bacterium
CAGAAGACCGACAGGTTACCCGTCTCGGTGAAAGCGTTTTCACCCGGGGCATCCTCGATGAAAACGCGATCCGTCTCACAGAAGAGGTTCTCACTCGCTTTCGAGGCATCGTAGCCTCTCATGGCGGTGCCATTATGCGCACGGTGGCCACCAGCGCTACCCGCGACGCAAGCAACCAGGCGGACTTTCTCTATCGCGCCACAGCCGCTCTGGGCGCACCGATCGAGATCATCAGTGGCGTCGAAGAAGCCCGGCTGATCGGGCTTGGTGTCAACGCCACCTGGCCTCAGAACGACGAGCCTGTGCTGATCATCGACGTAGGTGGTGGCAGCGCCGAATTTGTCCTCATGCAATCGGTGGCGATGGTGGAAGGCTACTCGCGACCCCTGGGCGCCGTGCGGCTCAAAGAAGTTTTTCTCGACAAAGACCCGCCCCGCCGCGACCAGATCCTCCGCCTCCAGGAATTCATCGATGAAAAGCTGGAGCTGGTAGTGCGACGTCTGGGCCGGCAAGCCTTCGTACGAGGCATCGCCACCTCTGCCAGCGCTGCGGCGATCGTCTGTGCCATCAACGGCATCGCACGCAACGAGCGTGTTGCCGCCAATCAGCAAATGGCTACTCAGGAGCAAGTGCGCAAGCTCTATCGGGACCTGATCGAAATGCCTATTGACCGCCGCCGCACCATGACCGGCATCGGGCCCCGCCGTGCAGAAATCATCGTTGCCGGTGTCGCCGTCTTCTTGCGCGCCATGGAGCGCTTTGACCTGCGAGCCCTCTACTACTCAAACGCCGGTGTACGCGAAGGTATCATTGCCGATCTTGACAACAGAGGTGGCGATGCCCGCCGCAGCGGCAAGCTCCCCGACGAACTTCGCCGCACCGTAGAAACCCTGGCCAAGCGCTACAACATCTCGCTCGCGCACGCCAAAGTTACTGCCGCCTTTGCGGTAGAACTCTTCGACCGCCTGCGCCCCCTGCACCGCCTTGACCACGCTTATGCCCGCCTTCTCGAAGCCGCCTGCCATCTGCTCGACGTGGGCCACTACGTCAGCGACACTGGCCACCACAAACATTCCCACTACCTGGTCAAACATGCAGATCTCCCCGGCTTTACCGAAGACGAGAAGCAGCTCATCGCCCTGCTCTGCCGCTTCCATCGCAAGAGTACCCCGGCCAATCGACACGCGGAGCTATCGGTTCTTTCCTCCTCGCAACGGCGTGCTCTAGAACTCCTCGTCCCATTTGTCCGCATCGCCGACGCCCTCGATCGCAGCCGCGACCAGCACGTCCGCCTTGCTCGTTGCGAAATTCGCGGTGACGAAGTAATCCTTACCCTCGAAGCCGAAGAAGGTAAGGATTACGCTCTCGAAGAATGGGCAGTTGAACGCAGCGGTGCCGCTTTCAGGTCTGTTTATGACAAGCAGCTTGTCGTCAGCAAAGCCTGATCATCAGAACAGCACCTTCAATCCAAGCTGCACATTGCGGCGATCATTGAATCGCGTATTACTCACCTGCCCGAAATCAGCCGCGCCCACCGTGAGTCCTGGCGGCGCGAATTGCGGTGTATTGGTAAGGTTATAGGCCTCGGCGCGGAATTGCGCCCGGATTCGTTCGCGGATGCGGAAGTTCTTCGCCAGATTGATATCGGCATGGTGAGTGCCATCTGCCCGAAGATTTGGAGCAAAGCGGGGAGCATTGCCGAGGGTGAAGGCCGCTGGAGCACGCACTGCGCTTGTGTTGAACCAGCTCGACGGAGTACGTTCGCTCACGTTTAGATCCTTCAGGTTGGAAACGCTTGCGTTCTGAATCGAGAATCCGTAAGTCGCAAGTGAGTTAGGTGCTTCCAGTCGCATCGGCAGGCCAGAGGCGAAGCGCGCTGTTGTTGCCAATTCCCAACCGCCCGCGATGAATTCTGCGGCCTTGGGCAAATTCGATCCGAACTTGCGCCCTTTTCCGACTGGAATCTCATAGAGCACCGTTGCGGCAAAGCTATGTGGCACGTCGTGGGCGCTGACTGAACGGTCTGCGCCAAGATTGTTTACATCGCGGAAGCGTTCGTTGATAATCCAGCCCTGATTTTCACTGGCGTTATCAATTGCCTTGGAAAACTGATAGCTCGTAAGAAGAGTAAAGCCAGAGCGCAGCGTCTTGTTGTACTTCAGATACAAGGCGTTAAACGAAGACGTTGCTCCTGGCGTATCTCCATTCAGCTCCACCGTGTTGAACTGCGGGAAGGGACGCAGCAGCCGGTGGCGAGGAACCGTTCTCCCCGCAAACACACCAGTTGTAAATTGTCCAAAGAATGGATTGTTGACCTGATCGTTGAGCGAGTTGCCCAGCGAGAGCGCGCTGGCTGGAAGCTGGTTTACGTTTAGCAATCCACCCAGATTGAGCTTGCGCCCCAGCACGCCGGAATATCCAACTTCGTGAACACTGCCCTGACCCAGCTCAAACTGAAGATCAAATGAGAAGTTCTGCGTGTAGCCAGTGGTTCTGTTTCTCTGCACTGCCGTTACATCCGATCCGGTTTGAGTCAGCAGCCCGCGGCTGGACCCGACCGGCTTGTTAACGCCGTTGGGGAAGGGATTGGAAAGAGGATCCTGCGGAGTGATGCCGTCACCGCCCCGGGACGTCGCCCAGTTCGTAGTGACAGTGAAGCCATCTGTACCTGCGGCCGGGCCACCCTGCAGTGCGTTGCAGCATGCCTGCAGATAGAAGATTCCGTAGCCGCCACGGGCTACGATGCGGCTGGTTGCCTTGTAGGCGAAGCCGATACGCGGGGCAAGATCGATTGAATCGAGCTGGGTCTGGCCCCGGTCATCCTGGTTCACAAATACAAGGCCGCCGCGAAGATCAAGCCCGGTGGCCTGACTCAAGGGATTGCGTGCCGAATAGTCGAAATAGTTGTAGCGGTTGTAGCGTTCGGTGCGGGGGCGTTGCTGTTCCCAACGAAGGCCGGCATTCAGCGTGAGGCGGCTGGTGACGCGCCAATTGTCCTGAACATAGACGCCGTAATACTTGGCCAGCGGTGCAGGCTGCACGCGGTTGGTGATTGCATTGTTTACTGCCGTCACGCCACCGGTTGCGCCGGTAGCGGCAGCACCAATGCCAGTGCCAAGAATGAGCGAAGCTACTGAGTTACCAGAATTGGCGCTCGACACGGCAGCATTGGGCCCGGAGGTCATGCCCCGGTCAAAGGCAAAGTCAGCCGACCGGATGTCGATCGAGTTCAAATAGGAATTCTCAAGGCTCAAACCAAACTTGAGGCTGTGCCGCCCAAGCTCTCGCGTTGCGTTCAACTGCGCATTGTCCGTGCGGCGGGGAAAGTTCAGAATCCGGCCGTTGGATAGGGTGGCATAACCGGCAACATTGAATTGCGGCATGTGCGGCGAATCCATCTGCGAGACAAGGCTGGCAGGCAAGCCAATCGTGGTCCCCAGCACGCCATCTCGCAAGGTGACAGGCAGCGATTCCTCACGCCAGCGTCCGCTGCCCGCAGTGAAGTTGATCACCAGGCGAGGTGATGAAACCCAGGTCGCACCAAAAGTGGCGTGGTAGCGCGGTGAAGTACCTTCACTTCCGGAGTCTCCTCCCGTCCCATAGAAGCGGGGTGTGACGCCTTGTTGTTCTGCATAGGTGATGCGGCCGTACATAGTCAACTTCTCGCTCTTGGCCCAATCTACGCGCCCATCGGTGCGCCAGTTGTTGGTGATCGAGGTTCCCGCACCAAAGTAGTTATTGGCATTGGTGATTGCGTTTGTTGGGGTAGCGTTCGCTCGTGGATAGAGCTCAAGAACTTTAGCGCCAACCCCGTCCCAGCGCGTGCGCGGAATCGAATTGCCAGGGAAGGCATCACGAATCGAGCCCGACCCATTCGGATTGGCGCGCGTCGTAAAGGGGTCAAAAACAACAGCGCTACTGCCGTCCGGGTTGAATGTTCTTGAGAAATTGCCGGTCCGCTCGAGATCAGTTGGAACCGTTTGAGTTGTCGTTGCGGGAGATCCCTGCTTCAGACCCTCATAAGTAGTCAGGAAGAAGAGACGCTTCGATTTCAGGATCGGGCCCGAAAGATTTCCACCATATTGATGACGTTTGAATTCCACCCTCGGCCGCCCCACCCGGTTGTTGG
>JAPKYY010000303.1 GCA_026394095.1 Acidobacteriota bacterium
TGTCCATCGTGTTCGCCATCATCGGCATGTGCTCGCCAATGAAGGTGCCCGGGATCTTGGTCTTGATTGGCTTGAATTCGCCACGAATATTGGAAGGAGCATCCGGCTTGGGATCCCAGATGTCGATGTGACTGGGGCCGCCTTGCAGGAAGATCATGATTACGTTCTTGGCATTGCCAAAACTGCGAGCGCCGGCGTATTTCTTCGCTACTTCATTGGCCAACGCAGCCTTCTGACTCATAAAGAATCCAGGCAGATGCAGGCCGGCCAGGCCAAGGGAACCAATACGCATCAGCTCTCGGCGGGTGGGGCCTTCGCAGGTTCGGGCAGAATGTCCGGGAATATTCAGCATGATCGTTTTCTCCTAGTAACTGTAGAGGAAGCCTTTGCTATTGAGTAAGGCCCAGAGTAAATCTTGAGCCCGGGTGGCACGGGCTCCGCCGGCCAGATACTTGATGCCATTGTCGGCTTCCTGTTTGGTTGGGAAGCGGGAAAGAGCAGCCAGATACAGATCTTCAATGATGGCAGCATCGGGCTTGCCAGCCAGGACAAGCTTCGCGACACGGCCCTTCGGGTCTGCCACTGCATCAGAAATTGTTGTGCCGTTCACCAGGTTCAAAGCCTGCGGAAGGCTAAAGTCAGCCCGGCGTTCACACTCGCAAGCAGACTCTCGATTGGGGCGCCCAAACAGATCAAGGAAGCCGTCCTTGCCGACATGCGGGTCTGGCAATTGGCTCGCACTGGTATCTTCCGGCACCTCAGGGAAATTCGGTTTCGCCCCGGCAGCCATTGCCACTGCGTCGGCCAATTGTTCGGACGTAAGTCTTCTCGGCATCGCATGCGAGAAGTTCTCGGCGTCCCCGGCATTCCACTCGTTAGTCAGGAAGCTGGCCTGATAGGCCCGCGAGTTCACGATCGTCCGCATCAGATGTTGCAAATCGAAATTGTGATCGATCAGGTCCCTGGTTAAGGCCTCAAGCAACTGTGGATTGACAGGAGGATTCGACGCTCGAATATCGTCGACTGGATCAATGATGCCCTTGCCAAAGAAGTAACTCCAGACACGATTCGCGATTGCCTTGGCAAAGAACGGATTCTGCTTGGAAACAAGCCAGTCGGCCAGCGCATCGCGACGCCTCTGATCCGTTGGAATCTTTACAGGAGTTGCCGAAGCAATCAGAAACTCGGGAGCCATCACACGGCTGTCCTTGGGGTGTTTCATTTCATAGTCAGCGCGCTGGTCATAAATGATCTCCTCACCCACTTCATAGCCGGGTCTTAGACCCACAGCCGAGAAGAAAGCCGACATCTGGTAATACTGATTCTGCGTCCACTTCTCGAAGGGATGATCGTGGCATTGGGCGCACACCATACGTACCCCAAGAAAGACCTGCGTGGTCTTCTCCATGGTGGGCTTCGGTTCACGCGTGGTGCGGAAATAATTCGCAGCAGGGTCGTCATAAGAAGATCCGCGGCTGGTCAGCAATTCGCGCACCATCTTGTCGTAAGGCTTGTTCGCTGCGATTGAAGAGTGGATCCATTCCCGGAATCCGTAAGTGCCCTTCTCGCCGAGAAACTTGCGGCTCGATTGCAGCAGGTCGCCCCACTTCACCGTCCACTGGTCGGCATAGGCGGGGCTTGCGATCAGCTTGTCGATCTTGCGGCTGCGCTTAAGTTTTTGGGGCGTAGGGTCTGCCAGAAACGCACGCACCTCATCTGGAGACGGCAATGCGCCCGTCAAATCCAGCGTCACGCGACGCAGAAACGAAGCATCATCGGTGACAGGGGAAGGCTGCAATTTCAGCTTCTGCAACTTGGCATCAATGTGCTGATCGATGTAACTGTACTGGGGAAGCGGCTTCCACACAAAGCCCGGCTTCGGGTTCAGAATCGTAACGGGAATCGTCGAGAACTTTCCCTGATAACGCACCAGCAAGGTAGCTTCACCAATACGCAAACCGTCCACCTTGGCAGAGGCATCCACCTTGGCCAGATCCGGGACATTCG
>JAPKYY010000864.1 GCA_026394095.1 Acidobacteriota bacterium
GAACTTCGGAGGCTTCCGCGCCATGCTCAAAACAATGCAACTAGACCCCCAACCCTATCTAGGCCAAAACTTCGCCGACTTCATCCTCGCCGGCTACGAACACCTCCCCTCAAAACACAAATAGAATAATCGGCATGATCCGACTCATGCTCCTTCTCGCTGTCTCCCTTAGCGCCCAGATCAAACAAACCGGCCCCATCCTCGCCCCGGCCACCAAAGGCGACAACAAACCCCTCGACCCCAAAGTCCCCGAAAGCACCGCAATCTCCACCCAGTTCGAGCGAGTCGTTGTAATCCGCCTGAAGCACCAAACCGACATCCTGGCCGCCATCGAGCAACAAGTTAAAGACCTCAAGATCACCAACGCGATCATCCTCTCCGGCTTCGGCTCAGCCATTGCGACGCACTATCACGTAGTAGCCAACCGCACCTTCCCACCCAGCAACTACTTTATTGAAAACGAAAAAGACAGTGTAGACATCGTAAACATCAACGGAGCGGTCTTCGGAGGCCGAGTCCATGCCCACGTCACTTTCTCAGACAACAAAAAAGCCTTCGGCGGTCACCTCGAACCCCGCACCAAAGCCTTCACCTTTGCAGTCATAACCCTGGGCGTCCTCCCAGCAAACTTCGACACCACCCGCTACGACGATAAAGATCTGCGCTAAGGTCTCACCCGCAGAAGAATCCGGCCTCATGCTTTCCCGGCGGCATAGCCTTTTGCCCGAGCCCAAGAATGGTCTCGTGGCCAAGCGAACACGCAGACCTTCAGATAACAGCTGTGGAGAGGCTCACAGTCTGGACCGCAGCCAGATCAAGAACTCGACGTTGCCACTCTTCTCGGCCGCGGCCACGGGCGTCAGGCCATCCCAGCCCACCCAATGAGGGTCGCCACCTTGATTGAGCAGCTCTTAGCGGTCGTCCGCTGGGCACCACGGCATGCATGCCACAACGCTCGAGTAATCTCTTCACGCGTGGGCGGCGGTGTACTGTCCCATCGCGTGCGCATCGTGTCGAGCAGGCCCAGCGCTGCCGCCTGCCACCACTCAACGTGCGCACCGCGACCAACCAGCCGATTCGCAGCGTCCCAGTTGGCAAAGATCACAGCGTCCGACAAAGGGCCTCCTGCTGTAAAGATCGCGCCGGTCGCGTTTATGTCGGCTCCTGCGTCCAGCAGCGCATCGATCGCCGCAACGTCGTTACTACTGGCCGCCTGGTGTAGCGGCGTTTCCATACAGTTCGAATCCTTGGGGTGAGGTGGCAAGCGAACGTTCACGTCGGCACCAGCCGCAGCCAGTATCGAGATCGTTGTGGCGACTTGAGGGAAATGTCCAGGCCAATCGGTGGCAATAAGCACAGGCGTCCGTGCGACACCAGTCTTGTTGGCGATCGGCATGTTTACCAGATCCGGATGGGCCTCGAGCAAGCGGCGCAGAGCGGCGATATCGCCGCCCTGGATGGCCGCCGTCATCGCAACCGCACGCGGGTCGTCTGCGGGCAGGCTTCTCAGGGCTGTCAACTCCATTCTTGTCTCCCTCCAATTTTGGGCACTACATTCCCGGACCGACCTACGCGTAAAGTATAACTGTCCGACCCATCTTCCAAAGCTTTCACCTTCTCTTCAAGTACGATAAGAAACGCATGAACCGCCGCAACTTCCTCGCCTCTATTGCCCTCTCCACCCAGCCCAACAGCTTCGCCACAGGCACCAGAGTCGGCGAGGTCACGCACAACTCCGCCATCCTCTGGGCCCGCCTCACCACCCCCAATCTCGACACCAAACTCGAAGGCGCCTGCCCGCCAGCCACCGGACGCATCCGCATCACCTACTCCACCAGCGAAGACCTCAAATCTGCAACCAAAACCAAATGGGTCGACATCCCACCCACCGCCGACGGCATCCACCACTTCCAACTAACGAAACTAAAACCAGCCACAACTTACTACTACCAGGCCGAATCCACAACCAACACCTTCCGGGGTCGCTTCCAAACCGCCCCCAATCCAAACCAGTCCACCCCCATCCACTTCTGCGTCATGACCTGCCAGGGCTTCCCCGATCGCGGCCACGTCGACGGCCACCCCATCTACCCCTCGATGCAAGCCCTCAACCCCAACTTCGCCGTCCTCACCGGAGACCTCGTCTACTACGACAACGACGCCCCTGTAGCCACCTCCGTCCGCCTGGCCCGCTATCACTGGGAGCGCATGTTCAGCCTTCCACGCCTGATCGAATTCAACCGCAACACCAGCACCTATTGGCTTAAGGACGATCACGACACCCTCAACAACGACAGTTGGCCCGGCCAGTCCCAGGGTGACCTCACCTTCGCTCAAGGCCAGCAAATCTTCCTCGAACAAGCCCCCATGAGCAAAGGCCCCGGCTACCGCACCTTCCGTTGGGGCAAAGACCTCCAGATCTGGTTCAGCGAAGGCCGCGACAACCGCTCCCCCAACGACATGCCAGACGGCCCCGAGAAAACCATCTGGGGCACCGAACAAAAGCAATGGTTCAAGCGGACGATTCTCGAGAGCGACGCCACCTGGAAAGTCCTCGTCAGCCCCACACCCTTCGTCGGCCCAGACCGTAAGAACAAAACCGACAATCACTCCAACAACACCTTCAAACACGAAGGCGACGAGCTACGCCAGTGGTTCGCCGCAAACGTCCCCGACAACTTCCTCGTAATCTGCGGGGACCGCCACTGGCAATACCACTCCGTCCACCCCCAAACCCAACTTAACGAGTTCTCAGTAGGCCCGGCCAGCAACGAACACGCCGCCGGCACCCCGGGCGAAGACAAAAAAATCCACCGCTTCCACCGCGTTCAAGGCGGCTTCCTCTCAGCCAAAATCACCGGCAAAAAGATCCATCACCGTCATCGTCAAAACGTTGGCTTCCAGCGGCAACCCGGCCATATACAAAACGGCATTCGAGACATGAGCCAAGTCCATCCGCGGCTCCACAGCCACGCCGCCATGCGCCTGCGGCACACCCTCGGTCATGCGAGCCGTCATCTCACTGGCGGCATTCCCGATATCAATCTGCCCACAGGCAATATCAAAGGCGCGCCCATCGAGCGCGATCGACTTGGTAAGCCCCGTAATCGCATGCTTGGTAGCGGTATAAGGTGCTGAATTCACCCGAGGCGTGGTAGCAGAAATCGAACCGTTGTTGATGATCCTGCCTCCCATCGGCTTCTGGCGTTTCATCAAGCCC
>JAPKYY010000704.1 GCA_026394095.1 Acidobacteriota bacterium
AGCCCGCAATACAACACCCATGCCTCCGCGTCCCAACTCACCGCGAATCTCGTACCGGCCAAGCGTTTCCATCCCCAAAGCTTATCGCGAGATTAGGATAGCTTCCAGGGCTTTCTATACTTACGGCTCACAAGCTTATTAGCTGCCTTGTCATCCACGATCTGCTCAGCCGCGTCATCCCACTGTATCCGCCGCCCCGTCCGCAGTGCGATATTGCCCAGCAATCCACCCTTGGTCAACATATGTCCGTACTCGACATCACAAGTGGTGAGCTTACGTGACTTCACGCTGTCGAGAAACTCCCGCAGATGCCCCGGGCTATCCGGAATCGAAGCCGCGGGCCTCACGAAGTCCATCACCTGCTTGCCCTTCCGAAACACCTTATGCTCGCCGTAATTGGTCACAAGCGTCCCCTCACTACCCTGAAACGCTGCACCAATCCCCCAGTCCTCAAATCCAGGAGGCCCTTGTGGATTCAGGCTCCACACCATATCGAGGCCCGGATACTCATACTGCACCTCGAGAAAATTCGGAGTCTCCCCGTTATCGTCAGTCAACTCACGCCGCCCCGTAGCCGCCACCGCCTTCGGTGCCTTCAGCCCCAATGCCCAGTAAACGATATCCGTAATGTGGCACCAGAAGTCGATAAACATCCCGCCGCTGTAATCCCAGAAATAACGATACGTAAAGTGGCTCCGGTTCTTGTTGTAAGCCCGCACCGGCGCCGGTCCTAGCCAAAAATCATAATCAAAACCTTGCGGCGGCTTCGAATCCGCCACCATCCCAAGTCCCTTCACTTCCGACGTCTTCCACACCGACACCCGGTTCACCTTACCCACCACGCCGCTCTGAATCAACTCGACAACGCGCCGGTAATTCGGCAGGTCGTTATGAATATGGTTCCCCATCTGCGTCACCCGCTTATGCGCTCGCGCCGCCTTCACCATCTGCCGCCCCTCACCAATCGAATAGCTCAGCGGCTTCTCAACAAACACATCCTTGCCTGCCGCAGCCGCCTGCACCATCGGCAGTGCATGCCAGTGATCGGGCGTAGCAATACAAACCGCGTCGATATCCTTCGATGCAAGCAGTTTCCGGTAATCCCCAAACGTCTCCACCCCAACATTCCGCTGCTTGCGAATCTCCGCCACAGCCTGATCCACATGAGTCGAATCGAGATCACAAACCGCCACCGGATTCATGTCCGTGTGCTTCAGGAATCCCCGCAACCGGTTCATCCCCATCCCACCCACACCAATAAAACCAACGTTGATCCGGTCACTGGGAGCAGCCAGTCCAGAACGCAAGAAAGCAGGAGCACTGCCAGCCAGAGCCATCAATTCGCGACGAGTCATAAGAGATAATTCTATGGCAACCATGAAGCTCGAAGTGAAGCGCCACATCGAAAACCTGTGTCTCTATCTCAATAAACATCGACACAACCTAACGATTGATGCCGACGCCCACGCCACCGACATCGTCAAATACCCCCGCCGCAACACGCCCCACTACTATCACGGCCGTCCTCTCTCATCCGAAGAACTGATTGAAGAGATGAACCAGGCAAGCGTTTCGATGGCCAACATCTGGCAAAACCCCGCCGCCACCACTTACATAAACGACTCCGAAGAAAACTACCAGAATCTCCTCGAAGCCAACAACTACATCCACCAATCCGCCCTCAACCATCCCATCCGCTTCATCCCCTCCGGCTGGACAGACCCCAAGGCCTGCGGCGTCCCCAACGCCTGCCGCATCGCCGAGCAATGCGTAGCTGAATTTGGCTTCCTCATCGTAAAGATGAACCCGGCCCAAAACCAATATCCAATCGACTCACCAGCCGTAATCGAAGTACTCGACTGCATCGTCGAACTCGGTGCCATCCCCGCCTTCCACTACGGAGCAGACTCGCCCTACACCCCAGCCTCAGGCCTCGCTACAATCGCTCGCCGTCACCCCAACCACCCAGTCCTTGCCGTCCATATGGGAGGAGGCGGCGCGGGCTACGTCGAAGCCGAAAACCAATACCAGCAGTCCCGCGAACTGGGTCTACAGCAAACCAACATCCACTCCGCCCTAAGTGCCCTCCGCGCTACCCACATCGAATCCAATATCCGCGCCTACCAGGGAGAAGCCAGC
>JAPKYY010000305.1 GCA_026394095.1 Acidobacteriota bacterium
CCGCTTGCCTGCTTTGTCGCGCGTGGTCATCCCAAAGTTCTTGAAGAGCTTCAGCCCCTGGGCACCATCCTTGAAGGATTGATCAAGAGTATCGGCAACGCGTCTGGCGTAATCGGGCGCGTCGATGTTTTCGAAATCGAGATTGGCGAAGATGATGAAGCGCTTGGGATAGTTGCCCTTCATGTTCTTGATGACAGCCTTGCCCTTGTCCCCGTAGTTGCCGTTGAGGTTGACCATCATGGTCATGTTCAGAGCATCCATGTCTTTCACCAGCTTTTCGAGCTGTGCTGCTGGCATCGTGCCGTTCTGGTGATTGTGGATGTCGATATGCGGGAACTTTGATCGGGTGATCTCGCGGCCAGGAACCTTGAGAGTCGATTTCGGATTGTAGTCTTCAAAAAGAATTTGCCCGCTCAAGGGGGCGGCAAGGGTGGCAAGCAGGGAACGGCGGTGCATCAGATGCTATTCTTCCACGGCGGCGAGGGAGATGTAGTGCATGCTGGCGTCGTGCAGCTTGCCGTCGGGGGTGAGCCCGTAATGAGGCATCGTGCCGAAGCGTGTGAAGAGAAGGCTGCGGACGAGGTCTTCTGCCGGGCCCTCTTTAAACGTGGTGATGGTGTACATTGCGATACCGAGGGCATGCATACGTTCTAGGGCGTCTACGAGAAGTGCCCGGGCAACGCCACGGCGGTGCTCTGAGGAATGCACGATCAGCTTCTGGAGGTCAGCACGATGGCGGACCGATTCTGCCTTCTCATAGGCGATCTGGAGAGCGCCTATGACTTTGCCGTGTTCGGTGGCGGCCAGCAATTCCCGCTCACCGGCTTCCACATCGCGTGCTACCCCGCTCCAGTAGCGATCGAGTTTGTCTGCAGTCATAGGCAGCAGAAAACCTACAGTGCCACCCACTTCGACGGCGTCCTTGAGAAGCGCTTCAAATTCCGCCTTGCGTTCAAGCACCTCGGCGGCAGCCAACCTGCGAATTTCAAACACCTGCGCCAGCCTCCTCTTTGACCTCCACCAGGTCTGTATCCTTGAGCAGCTCATAGACGGCGTCATGCAGTTGAAGGGCAAGACTGCCGCGGTCTTTGGTGGTCATACCGACAGTTGAAATAGGATCGCCAATCCGAAGCATCACTTTGCCCGGAGAAACCGTACCGGAACCGAAGGGCAGAATCTTTTCGCTGCCCGCAATCGCAACGGGCACAACTGAAACGCCGGAGTTGATCGCGATGTAGAAAGCGCCTTCCTTGAAGGGCTTCAGCTTGGCGTCGGCAGCCCGGCCTCCCTCAGGGAAGATCAACACGCTGATACCGCGTTCACGAATCATCTTGCCTGCCTCAGTCATGGCCTTGATAGCCTCGCGAGGGTTGTCGCGTGGCACGGCGATGTGGCCGGCGCGGCTCAAGTGGTAGCCGAGGAAGGGAATCTTGAAGAGGCCTTTCTTGGCCATGAAACGAAACTGCACCGGGATCGCAGCGAGGATGCAAGGCGTATCCATGTAGCTAAGGTGGTTGGCGACGAAGACGTAGCTGCCGTTCGGGTCGATCTTCTCGAGGCCTTCTACCTTCATGTTCACGAAGCTGACGCGCAAGAGCATGCGAGCCCAGGCGCGCGCAATGGCTACCTGCATCCTTCCCGTGGTCTCAAAGAGGGACACAAGCAGATTTACAGAACCATAAGCGATGGTGCAGACGATGATGAGTGGGTCGATGATGAACAACGCCCGCAGTTGAGCCAGCATGTACTTTTCCTATTGTAGAAGCGGACGGGCCTCGCCCACGACAAAGAGTGAGCCGGTGATGAAAATTACTGCGTCGGCCGGAGCCTGATCGAGCATGGCAATTGCCTCGCTAACGTGCTCGCAGACCTGCGAGTTGGGGTGAGGAAAAAGGTCCCGGATCGATTCAGTTTCAAGAGATCTTTGCTGGTTGGCTCGAGTCAGAATCAGGCGGCTGGCAACGGGGAAGAGCTCTCCGGCGATCTCAGTGACCTCTTTGTCGCGCATCACGCCAAAAACCATCCAGATCTCGCGGCCAGAGAAGTGCCTGTCGATGAACTGGCGTAGACGCCGGGCGGCTGAGGGGTTGTGGGCACCATCGAGATAAATGAGCGGATTGCGCCGGATCAGTTCGAGGCGCCCGGGCCAGGTGGCTTTGGCGATACCGGCTTTAACCACTGGCGGCTCGATGCCGAGAAGCCACAGCGACACGGCAGCAGCAAGACTGTTGCCCACCTGATGGGCACCAGCCAGCGGACAGTCGACCTCAAGCACAACACCTGCTCTTTCGGCACGATAGTGGCAGCCATCGACACGCAATTGCAGGTCGGAGATGCGCCAGGTGGCGACATCTTCGAGTTCATCGGCAACAAAAAGATGCTTGATTTGCGGATGCTGCAAACCCAGCACTACCGGGCGTCCGGGCTTGATAATGCCGGCTTTCTCGACGGCGATTTCTTCGAGGGTGTCGCCGAGATACTGCTGGTGGTCAAGATCTACGGGGGTGATCACGCTCAAGATGGGGTCGACGACGTTTGTGGCGTCGAGACGCCCGCCCAGGCCCACTTCCAGCACAAGGCTTTCGACCTTGGCTTCGCGAAAGAGCCAGAAACCCATAGCCGTTACGGTTTCGAAATACGTGGGGTGGCAATCGAGTTCACCAGCGGCGAGCAGGCGCTCTGAGACCTTATGGATCTCGTCGAAGGCTCGAGAGAAATCGGCTTCACTGACGGGCTCGTTGTTGATGCGGATGCGTTCGGTTGGGCTGACAAGATGTGGGCTCGTGAAAAAGCCGGTCTTGTAGCCCGCCTCACGCAAGCCGGATTCGATCATTGCGCAGACGCTCCCCTTGCCATTGGTGCCCGCCACGTGAACGACAGGGCAGGCGTATTGGGGGTTGCCTAATTCTTCAAGCAAACGGCGGATGCGGTCAAGCCCTAGCTTGATCGTCTTGACTTCATTGCCAAGCGAGTAGAGGTACTGAACCGAAGCTGGAAAATCCATTTACGGCAGCGCGGGCTTGGTATCGCAACCGTAGGAGCTAGGCACAC